>CAXYUU010000527.1:0-2310 GCA_964292015.1 uncultured Acetobacteroides sp. | reverse complement strand
GGCGCACTATGCGGGTGCTTGTGTGGCCGTATAGGTGATTTCGATTGCCGTTCCTATCGAGCATGATGGTAAGGTGATGGGCAGCGCCGGGGACGATATCCCGCTAGAGCTGATGAACCAGCTGTTTGCCAAGCTCGAGATGCCCAGCGGGGCGGTTGCCTACATGGTATCGTCCGATGGGCAGGTCGTAGCGCAGACGGCACCTATTACCGATAGCCGGATGGGGTACGTGACCGGAAATAAGGGACTCTATGCGGCCATGTCGGAGGCGTTAGCCAACCGTTCGTCGGGGCTTGGCGTAGGGTGCGAGGTAAAGGAGGATGGCATGCAGTCGTACATCCTTCCGCTACTGGTCGATCCGGCAGCGAAGCCGTGGGTATTTGTGGTATCGTGCCCCATGCACAGCTACTACGCCCCCATTCGCATCATCTTGAGCATTCTGCTGGTGGTGATGTTGGTGCTGATGGGCTTTGTCCTACTTACGCTTAGTCAGATGACGCTACGGCTGGTTAATCCGGTGCTGGAAATTAACGAGCGCATAAAGGATTTGGCCAAGGGGCGTATTTTTGGTTCTCAAGCCATCGATACTACCCGCAAGGACGAGCTGGGAGAGATCACCCGGTCGCTAAACCACCTGCTCGACTCGCAAAAGCAGGCCGCCAACTTTGCCGCGGCCATCGGGCAGGGCCAGTTCGATACCGAGCTGGCGCTGAGTCTCGAAAACGATATGGCCAACGCCCTCGTTTCGATGAAGGAAAACTTGGTGGAGAGCAAGCTGCGCGAGGAGGAGCGCTCCACTCAGGAGCAGCTTACCCGCTGGAGCAACGAGGGCATCGCCCAGTTCGCCGAGTTGATGCGCAACGTCGACGACGATTTGAACAGCTTCTCGTCGCGAATCCTTAGCAACCTGGTGCGCTACATCGATGTTATCCAGGGAGCCTTTTTTGTGGTTGACGAGGAGCGCGAGCTGCTCGAAATGACCGCCTGCTTTGCCTACAACCGTAAAAAGCTCCTGCAAAAGGAGATTGCCATAGGCGAAGGGTTGGTTGGCCGTTGCTATGTGGAGGCCGAGCCCATTTACCTGCTCGACATCCCCAACGAGTACATTGCCATCACCTCGGGGTTGGGCGATACCTCTCCACGGGCGTTGCTGCTCATTCCGATGATGGTAGACGAAGTGGTAGTGGGCGTGCTCGAGCTTGCCTCGTTGAGCGATATCCCCGAGCATAAGCAGGCCTTTATTACCAAGGTGGGCGAAAGCATTGCCGCCACGCTGCGTAGCGTGCGCATCAACCAGCAAACCCAGCTGCTGCTAACCCAAACCAAGCAGCAGGCCGAAGAGATGTCGGCTGCCGAAGAGGAGCTACGCCAGAATATGGAGGAGCTACAGTCTACCCAAGAGGAGATGAACCGGGTTCAGGAGAAGCAGAGTGCGGTTATCGAGCGGAATAATATCGATACCCAAATGTTTGTGGCCTTGTTTCACACCACTTCGGAGTTTGTTTACTTTAAGGATAAAAAAGGATTCTACGTTAAGGTAAGCGATGCTGCCTGCGAGCTGCTGCACGTCAGCAATATTGAGGATGCCGTGGGCAAAACCGCTTACGATCTGTTCCCTCGCGAGGTTGCCCAGCGCATCGACGAGGAGGATAGCCTGCTGATAAGTAGCATGAAGCCTATCGTGCGGGAGCTCGGGCAGCTTACCTCTCTCAATGGGGAGGTTGTTCGTGTCGAAAAGAGTAAGTATCCGGTAACCGACGATAGTGGTGCTGCGATAGGTCTTATTGCCATCTACAAGCCGCTACGGTAGCCAATCGGCTGCTGTTTTGGGGCAATTCAATAGCTGTCGACGGGCGTCTCCTTTTGGGGATGCCCGTTGGCCTATCCGAAAGCTTGTCCTCTACGTCCTATGCCCGGTTAACAGCCGGGTGGGAGTAGGGCAATAAGTTGGGCCACTTTTTCGTTTACCGAATGTTCGCCTGCTAACACATTAATTGTGCGTTTACCAGGGATTCGTATATTTGTCAAACCAAAATGAAAATAGCGATAGCTTCCGTATGGTAGCGAGCGGTAAGTACCCCTCCGTTAGGTGCTGTCGCAGGAAGATTTATCCATTAAAAAAAAACATTCGAATGAAACGAATACTTGTACTCTCCTTTGTAGGAATTCTTGGGTTGATAGGTGCCGGCAAGGCCAGCGCTCAGCTGCATAATATGGGACTTCAGATGTCGATCGTCCATCCAAAGGGTAACGATATTGCAAAATATAAAAATGGCAAAAAATCCATTGTATAGTGGAGAATTAGAGTTT
>CAXYUU010000526.1:0-2341 GCA_964292015.1 uncultured Acetobacteroides sp. | reverse complement strand
CAGCAAACGGAAGTTATAGCAATGGCTATAGCAATTCGAAAAAGGAAACGACTAATACTCGTCAAAATTTCGATAAGCAAGGCGTTTATGGTAGCGATGGTTTCTCCAGCTCCGATGCCGATAATCGTTCGCATACCTTAACCTCTCGAATAGAGTATAAGCTTGATACTACCCTCTCTGCAACCATTTCTCCAAATGTTCAGTACTCGAATGGTGTTTCGCAGGAGATGGGAAACTCTCATCTATTTGATCATGTAGGGGCGCTGGTAAATTCGGAAGAGCGAGAGTCGAGTAGGACAACGGAGTCGTACAGCTGCGGGCTCGATATACTACTCAAGAAACGGTTTAAGCAACCAAGGCAAACGCTATCGGTAGATTTGGATACAAGGGTTGGAAGTAGCAATAGCAGTAGCTTTACAAACCAAAAAAACTACTATGCAGTAAAAGATTTTACGAACTTACGTAATCAGCATGTGGCAGCCGATGGCGAAAACAGCTCGCTTGCCTCTCGAATAGTCTACACTTATCCTATGGGAAGGTGCCTGACAATGGAGGTTAATCATCAATTTCGCTATGGATATAGCCAGAGCAAGAATGCGGCCTTCGACTTTAATGCTGCTACAAATGAGTATAATCTAGAGAACTCTCTGTATTCGAAGAATTATAGAAATGGCTCTTATAAAAATGCGGCAGGGTTACAGCTTAGCTTCTCTAACGGCAAGCTGGTTGCCAATGCAGGGTTCGATGGCAATGTTATGAGTCAAGAGTATCGAAATCAGATAGGTTCTCAGTGGCTCGATACATCGCTTGTATTTAGGAATATAGCCCCTTCGATGATGGTATCCTATAGCCATAATGATGCAACCGATTTTAATTTTAGCTACTACGGGAATACTCGACAGCCTACTGTAGAGCAGCTGCATCCTGTTCAAAATCCCAACACTCCCAATACTATTCTTATTGCGAATCCATTTCTAAACCAAGAGTTTATTCATAACTTTTCGCTTGGCTTTATCTACTTTAACAAGGTGACTTTTGTTTCGTTCAATAGTAGCTTGGTGTACAGCATTACCAATAATGCGATTGTTGGGCAAAGCTATAGGGATGAGCTGGGGAGATGGTACCAGAAATCGGTAAATGTAAAAGGGGGCTATTCTCTTAGCAGCTATACGACCATTGGAAAGTCGGTACTTGGCAATAAGCTGCATCTGTCGGCAACTACCAGTCTGGACTATAGCCAAATGCCCGGCTTTATAAGCCAAATTAAATACTTCACCAACCAGCTAACCGGTGGAGAAAATATTAAAAGCTACCTAACGCTCGATTATCTTGAACTAGGAGCTGAGGTTGGGTATAGCTTTAATAGTGTTCGGTACAAAGGGTTGGCCGATAATATAGCTGAAGCGCAATCGAGCAAAACATACTCGACGCTTGATTTATCGAGTAGCCTAACCGCTTTTTTACCCGTTGGTTTCGAAGTTAAATCTACCGTCGAAGCATCGCGCAAGTATGGCGATATGGCCACCGGTAGCGATGATACGTTTTTATGGAATGCAGCTTTAACTAAAAAGTTTTTAAGCGATAAGTCGTTGGCATTATCCGTTATGGCATTCGATATCCTTAATCGGAATAAGCCTTTTTCAAGAAATATCACCTCCAACTATATCGAGGATGTGAGGTTTACGGCGGTATCTCAGCTGTTTATGGTAACGTTGAGCTATACCTTAAACCAGTTTAGTGGGACTAAAGTATAGAATAATGCGGGGTAGTCTCACAACGAAAAAAGCAGAGAAGAGGAGTCAAGCAACTATTGTTGAACGATAGTATACAATAAAAAAGGGAGTTCCAGCTGGAACTCCCTTTTTAGTACTTGTAAAGTGATACTACATTATCTCTTCATCCATATTTGAATCAGCTTGCTTCTGTTGCTTGCGTTTAAAGTCGTTGATACGGTAGGTAAAGCCTAAGAAGATGTTGGGCGTTTCCCTCCAGCTTTTTGTATAGGAGGTATAGTTGTCCGGTCCAAATCCATCGCTTATGTACTTGTTGGTGTTAAATATGTCGCTTACCCTAAGACTATCATCTCCCTTACCCATAAGTATGGTGTAGCGAGCACCCATATCTACGTAGTAGTTGGCTTGGGTTTTACCCTGTGTTCCACCTGCCATACCCCTGTGTCCACCACCACCTGTCGAAACAACGGGCGATTTGTAGTTGTACATAATCTGAAAGCTCATCTCCTTGCTGAGGAACCAGTTCGAAGTACCACTAAGTGTCCACGAGTCCGATTCTTTTGCTTTACTATATAGCACATTGCTACTGAGATCGGTTAGCTTGGTGT
>CAXYUU010000525.1:0-2341 GCA_964292015.1 uncultured Acetobacteroides sp. | reverse complement strand
GTATTTAATAACCCCTACCCCCGGAAAAAGACTTGGCCTTCGCGTATCAATAACCGCAATAACTTGGAATCATACCGGAATCGAAGCTTCAGCTAAAAGGCCTAATCGTATGACGATTTGGATGTCGAAAAAAAACGGATCGGAGTAAACAGGGGGCATAGACATGTAGCGATATAGCGACAACCCCTAACTCCTTCCATAAAAAAATCGCCTTAAACAACTTCGATACGAAATTAATTTAAGGCGACGTATATGTTAGAGCGGTAGGCTACTTATTCTCTTTATGATTCTTTTTAATAAAAAGCTCCAAAGCTTTACCCATCGAAGGGGCTTCGGGAGTTGGCGCCTCGATATCAAGCGTAAAACCGGCATCCCGAACTGCTTTTGATGCTGCAGGACCAAAGGCTCCTATTTTCCGTTCGCCTTGCGCGAAATCGGGAAAATTCTCCTTCAGCGATGTGATACCAGCAGGGCTATAAAAAATCATCAAATCGTACTTGTCTATGCTTAAATCTTTAAGATCGCTACTTACGGTCTTAAAGAGAATCGACTTCGAATAGGTAATTTTTGCCTTGTCGAGCGCTTTAGGAATTTCTGGCTTATGAATATCAGAAAGCGGAAGAATGAACTTCTCATCCTTGTGCTTTGCTATAGAATCCATCAAATCTTCGAACTTACCAGTTCCGAAAAATATTTTCCGCTTCCGGTAAACGATGTACTTCTGAAGGTAAAGAGCAATAGACTCCGAAATACAGAAGTACTTCATGGTTTCTGGAACCGTAATTCTAAGCTCTTCACAAATGCGAAAGAAGTGATCGATTGCTGTTCGTGCGGTAAAAATAACAGCCGTATGAGCAAGAATATCAACCTTCTGTTGTCTGAACTCTTTCGAATTTACCCCTTCTACCGTGATAAAAGGACGAAAATCTACTTTGAGCCCATACTTCTCTGCAGTTTCTTGGTACGGTGACTTTTCGGAACCTGGATCAGGCTGCGAAATAAGTACTCTCTTGACTTTCAAGGCTGTGAATTTTTTAAATTATAGTAAACCTAATGCTACCCAACTACTCCAGCAAAATGAAGTGCTAGTAATACGGGTAGTATTTCAAGGGTGCAAAAGTATAAAAACCAAAAGGAAAATGAAACCCTATGGTTAAGAAATAGTCTTAACGATCGTACAATAAATAGAATTAATACAATGGCAGTTATATAAATAGACAGCTGAATAAAAAATAGCGATGCCGCCTTTACGGTATACGAAGCTATAATCTGTAAGGGAAATATGGAGAGCGCAAAAACAGCGTAAAACACCATATGGTTAAACCGGAGTTCGCCGAATAACTGCCTGTTTCTACTAACGTTACCTAGTACTTTCCAGGCCCAAATCCTCAGCAAATACAGCAGGAACAACAACCCAAAAGCAGCAAGGTAGCTAGGTAGAGCGCCTAAGTTTTTAACAGTATTGCCAGCATATGTTTGCACCAAAAGCACTAAAAAAACCGAAAATGTTATCAGATAAAAGATTGTGGAAAAATACGTAAACCGCTTAAAGTTTAGCGAACGGCTAAGGTATGTTTTACGAGCCTCGCGAAAGCTGAAAAAGCCTTGAACAACAGCTACAACATTCTTGTACTGAAACTTAAGATTAATAACAAAAAATATAAGGCCAATTGTCAGAATTCCAAAACTAATAAAACCCAAGTTTTGCGTATCGCGCTCGGTTGCCAAACCAACTTTTGCCGCCGACACTTTTTGAGCCGGACTGCTGATTTTGCCAAACACCAGCTCAGGATGACTTTCGAGAAGAATGTATGAGTCACTTGAAATAAGCTCAGGGAGGTCAAACCTGGCGAGCAATGATGAGTCGACATCGGAAAAGGTGAACGACTCTTTTGGGATATTGATGGCAGGCAAAGAATCGATTGCCTGACGCGCTAAAAGAACCGAATCTTTTGCAGATATCGCAAGACTATCGGATTCGGAAGCGAAATGCTGTACACTAGCTGTGTCTGCATGGCCAGTTTGCAACCCTTGGTTTACATCCAACCGTTCTAATGGCACTACCACCCCACCATGCTCGTAAAACCTAAAATTTGCAGCCTCATCCTTACTTGGAGCGGTTGCCTTCTTCATGATATTCGAAGGGAGGATACTATTCAAAGCCTCAGCCGTAAAGTTATATGGTCCTTTATCAACAGCGGTAGCTAAAAGATTTGGATAGTAAGTAGCCATATAGGGCTTAGCCACAACAGTGTGAACCGTCTTTTGGAGTAACGGTTTCGACACTACCGCTTGAGTATCCTTCTTAGCTTGTAACGTATCACCAGACATCATTGCATTC
>CAXYUU010000524.1:0-2342 GCA_964292015.1 uncultured Acetobacteroides sp. | reverse complement strand
GACTATCGGTTGATGAAACTGGTATGGGCGTTTATGCCGATAAGATCGCTAAATGCAAAGGAAAGTCAAAGGGTATTTGGGCCGACCTTAAGGGTAAAAAATCGATGGGTGTTCTTAGCATCGACGAAAGAACTCAGCTAATTGAAATCGCTAAGCCTATTGGTGTTGTTGCTGGTATTACCCCAATGACCAATCCGGTTGTTACGCCTATGTCTAAGATAATGTTTGCGCTTAAAACTAAGAATGCAATTATTATCGCTCCACACCCAAAAGCTAAGCTTTGTTCAACGCTTACTGTAGAGCTTATTAATAAAGCCCTTGCAAAGTTTAATGTACCTGAAGGATTGATTCAAATCGTTTCTGAACCTTCAATTGCAACTACTCAGGAGCTTATGGAAGCTTGCGACGTGGTTGTGGCAACAGGTGGTATGCCTATGGTTAAGTCGGCGTACTCTTCTGGAAAACCTTCATTTGGTGTAGGTGCAGGAAACGTTCAAATCATTCTTGATAGAGGTATCGATTTCGAAGTAGCCGCTTCTAACGTTGTAGACGGTCGTATTTTCGATAACGGTATTATCTGCTCGGGTGAGCAAAGCTTTATCTACCACAAGGACGATAAGAAAGAGGTATTCGCCGCTTTCCGTAACCATGGTGCTTTCTTTGTTAGCCAAGACGACCGCGACAGTGTGGTAAATGCGCTATTCGAAGATGGTCATATTGCCCGCGATATCGTTGGACAATCGGTGGCATTTATTGCTAAAAAGGCAGGCTTAACCATTCCAGAAGGAACCAGAGTGTTGGTTGTTGAAGCAAACGGAATTGGTGCTGCTGATATGATTTGCAAGGAAAAGATGTGCCCAGTGCTCGCTTGCTTCCATTACGAAAACTTCGACGAGGCGGTACATATTGCTAAAACAAATCTTACCCTCGAAGGAAGTGGTCATACTGCCGGTATCCACTCTAATAATCAGGATAACATAATTAAGGCAGGAACTGCCCTTAGCGTTTCTCGCTTTATTGTAAATGCGCCATCGGCTACAACTGCTGGAGGTTCACTTCAAAATGGTCTTGCTGTTACCAATACTCTTGGTTGTGGTAGCTGGGGTAATAACTCTATTTCAGAGAATTTCACCTATAAGCACCTGTTGAACATCACCAGAATTGCTCCAATAGCTAAGAATATTGTAGTTCCTACCGACGAAGAAATTTGGTGCTAATTTTTTCATGCAAACAGTATGGCAGGTAATAGCGTTTGCTATCGCTATTTGCATGAGAAGATTGTACGTTACAAATTTTTTGTATTTGGCCCAAATGAATGAGCTCATTTACTAAGCCATATTTAAAAGGGCACCTAACTTTAGGTGCCCTTTTTTATTTCTCGCATAGTCACCTAACAATTACCCTAGGTGTTGTACCTCCGCATATGGAGTGTAACGATCTTTATGCTATTTCCACATCCTCTACAGGTAGATGGTCGTAATCAAGATACCCTGCGTTACGTAGCTATCGTTGTTTATTCTTTGGTAGTAATAATGCCCGAGGTGTTGCCTGCCATTTCAGACTTTAACAATTCTCACCGATGCTTGCAAATAGAGTAGCAGGACGCTTCTATGATAACATGTATTGCCATTGCACCATTGCCACCCCGATTGGGCTTAAAGGATGAGATGCTTGCCGCATTGGAGGCATTTGTCTGGCATGTGCCTTCGTATTTGCGGAAGCATGGAGTGTACATTCAATAGTCGTCTTCTTTTCTTTTGTGGTTACCTCGGAATACCGTCTCTGTCCGGTTACAACGAACCGGTGTATATTACGTCTTTTTCCACCTCCAAAATCCCTTGGCCTTTTATCCCTGTCATTCTGACAGCATCACCGCTTGGCTATTATCTAAAATCTGAAGAAAGTCCGAACGGAGTCCGAACACACTCCGAACGAAGACCGAACCTACACCTGCTGACATATTGGCATCAGGTTGGGAGGTAAGGGGAGGTTCGGCAATCACAAACCCTCCATTGCGCACGTTGTCGGCCTCTTTTTCTGCTGTTGACCTATTCTAACCTAATCTCTCCTGCTTACTATGTTCGCTTAGCAGGCTAAGCGAACTCAACTCAACTCAAACCAAACCATCCCCCAATTACCCCACTCCAATCAAGCCACCCCAAATCTAAAGTCAAACCCAAATCCAACCAAGACTTGCCATGCCTGCCTACTTACCTTCGCGCAAGTTTATCAAGAGTCGGTCTATATAGGAGTAGCAGATCGAAGCACGGTAAGTATGGTATAGGTACGCTTTCTGGCAAAATTAGGGGTGCACTAGTAGGATACAGGAGTAAATACAGGAT
>CAXYUU010000523.1:0-2347 GCA_964292015.1 uncultured Acetobacteroides sp. | reverse complement strand
AGCTGCTGCTATAGTCGGCTGTACAACACATACAAGTCCCACATCGAAAGGAGTAAGCTCCCTTTTGATGTGGGACTTTTTCGTTTCGCAACATTTTAAAATACCGACAATATGACGACTTCACTTGACGTGACTGCGCTTAAGGAGCGTATCCTCGAAGGCTACCAAATTACCATGGACGAAGCCCTCGCGCTGGTGAACCTGGACGACAAGGAGCTGCTATACCAGCTGGCCGACGATATCCGTTGCCACTTTCTGAAGAACGATTTCGAGATGTGCTCCATCATTAACGCCCGCTCGGGTAAATGCTCGGAGGATTGCAAGTGGTGCTCGCAGTCGGCCCACCACGATACCAACGTGGAGGTTTACCCGCTTATCTCCTCGCCGGTTGCCGTGGCGCAGGCTCGCGATAACGCCAAGCACGGGGTGGCCAAGTTCTCGCTGGTTACTAGCGGTCGCACCCTTTCGCAGGGCGATATCGATAAGTCGTGCGGCATCTACAACGACATCCGTAGGGAGGTAGACATCCACCTTTGCGCATCGATGGGGCTGCTGACTAAGGCGCAGCTGCAGCAGCTGGCCAGCTCGGGAGTCGAGCACTACCATTGCAACCTCGAAACCGCACCGTCGTTTTTTCCAACGCTTTGCACCACGCACACCATCGCGGAGAAGCTGCAAACCATCAGCTGGGCTAAGGAGGCTGGCTTGGGTATCTGCTCGGGCGGCATCATCGGGATGGGCGAAACCCAGGAGCAACGCGTGGAGTTTGCTTTTACGCTTCGCGATATTGATGCGCAATCTATCCCCATCAACATCCTAAATCCTATAGAGGGAACCCCGCTTGCCGGCAATACCCAGAAGCTTACCGAGGAGGAGATCCTTACCACCTTTGCCATTTTCCGTGTGGTAAATCCGAAGGCGAAGATCCGTTTTGCGGCAGGACGTCAGGAGATTGCCCACATAATGGACAAGGCCCTACGCTGCGGCATGAGCGCCGCCCTTGTTGGCGACCTGCTTACCACCCTCGGCTCTAGCGTTGCCCAAGACGTGGAGATGCTGGAGAGGAGCGGGTACGATATTGTGAGGAAATAAAAGGAGAAGATAAACGGAGGTATTTCGGAAGTTAAATGAAGGTAGACGAAGACATTATTGAAGTTTAACTAATGAAGTGGAATGATGAGAACAATAAAGTTTAAGTATCACCCAACCACCCCGCCCTTCGGGCACCTCCCGTTTCAGACGGGAGGAGTGCGCTCCGAAGAAATTTCGTTAAGAGTATTAAAGTTTTATAACCTTTAGATAGCCAACGAAAAGAGTACATACAAGTATCATCAGCGCACATTCCCCTCCTTGTCAAGGAGGGGTGCCCCTAGGGCGGGGTGGTTGTTGTATTCATTTCTCTCACATCTAACGTCTCACGTCTAAAATCTCATGTCTCACATCTCATATCTACAATCGCACATCTAAATAATGACCACATCAGAATTACTAGCATACGACAGGGAGCACGTTTGGCATCCCTACACCTCGATGATTAACCCGCTGCCGGTATACCCGGTAAGGCGTGCCGAGGGGGTGACCCTCGAGCTGGAGGATGGACGTCAACTTATCGACGGCATGTCGAGCTGGTGGGCGGCCATACATGGTTACAACCATCCCAAAATTAATGCGGCCATCGAAGGGCAGCTCAAGGATATGTCGCACGTGATGTTTGGCGGCATAACACACCGTCCGGCGGTGGAGTTGGCCAAGAAGCTCGTTGCGCTAACCCCCCAGGGGTTGGAGCGGGTTTTCTTCTCCGATTCGGGTTCGGTGGCGGTTGAGGTGGCCGTAAAGATGGCGCTTCAGTATCAAAACGCAAAAGGAAAGGTGGAGAAGAACCAGCTGCTCACCATCCGTTCGGGCTACCACGGCGACACGTGGCATACCATGAGCGTGTGCGACCCCGATGGCGGCATGCACACCATCTGGAACGGTAGGCTGCCCATCCACTTTTTTGTTGATGCTCCTCAGGTCGGCTTCGACCAGGAGTGGAACCCGGACGACATCCTGCAGATGCGCCAAACGTTGGAGCAAAACCATCAGCATATTGCTGCGGTTATTCTCGAACCGGTAGTGCAGGGGGCTGGCGGAATGCGCTTCTACTCGCCCCAGTACCTTAAGGAGACCAAGGCGCTGTGCGAGCAGTACAACGTGCTGCTCATTGCCGACGAAATTGCTACCGGCTTTGGTCGTAGCGGAAAGATGTTCGCCTGCGAGTGGGCGGGCATCACCCCCGATATTATGTGCTTGGGCAAGGCCATAACCGGAGGGTAGATGAGCTGTGCCGCAACGTTGGCCACGGCCG
>CAXYUU010000522.1:0-2358 GCA_964292015.1 uncultured Acetobacteroides sp. | reverse complement strand
ATGCAACATATAAATGCCCTTTTGGTAGAAGATGACGCCAACTTTGGCCCAGTACTAAAGGCCTACCTCACCATCAGCGATTTTAACGTAACGCTGGTCGACGATGGTGCCAAAGCATTTAAGACCTTTATCGAGGGCGACTTCGACATCTGCGTGCTCGATGTGATGCTGCCCAATGTCGACGGATTTACCATTGCCCGCCGCATAAAGGAGCATAACCCGCGCGTCCCGCTCATCTTTCTTACCGCCAAAACGCTGAAGAACGACATCCAGGAGGGCTTTAGCATTGGTGCCGACGACTACATCACCAAGCCATTCGACTCGGAGGTGCTCATCTGGAAAATCAACGCCATCCTCACCCGCGATAAGCTCTCGAACGGCACCTCTACCGCCCCCAAAACAACCTACGACATAGGCTGCTACACCTTCGATGTGGAGGTTCGAACGCTCACCAACAACGGCGTGGAGGTAAAGCTTTCGCCCCGCGAGGCCGACCTGCTGAAGCTGCTCATCGAAAACGCCAACAACGTGCTGCAGCGCGACAAGGCGCTGCTCACCATCTGGAAGGACGACAGCTACTTTGCCGGCCGAAGCATGGACGTGTACATCACCAAGCTGCGAAAATACCTGAAGGAAGACCCCAACCTCGAAATTTCGAGCGTGCACGGCACAGGTTTTATGCTCAAAGTTAAACACTAGCCCCCCTACGGATGTTACTGAGGTGTTGTACTAAAAAACAAGAGCATGAAACGAGCATCCGTAATTGTAGCCCTTATGCTGATGGTTTCGGTGGCATTTGCCAACAAAACATCGGTTAGGGTTAACGCGCCCGAAAAGGCAAAGAAAGGTCAGGAGGTAACCATTACCATCGACGTATCGCACAGCGGCAACACCAAAATGCACCACACCAACTGGGTTACCCTCAACCTCAACGGCAAGGAGGTGCAGCGCTGGGAGTACTCCCGAAAGGCGCTACCCAAAACCGAAAACTTTACCGTCGAGTACAAGTTTATCGCCAAAGAAAACACCACCGTTACCGCCCAGGGTAACTGCAACCTGCACGGCAGCAAGGGACCCGTTACCGTAATGGTTGCGGTGGAGTAGACGTTTAAAAAAGATGGTACTTAGGAAGGTACTGTTGCGTCAAAAAACAGAGCTTGCGCTATCCTGTAAATTCAGCCATCTTCATAGGGCTGCTAAATCGAATCCCTCATAAAAGCTGCGAAGCATCCTGATCTTAATAACCACGGGCTTTAGCCCGTGGCATTACCCACCAGCAATTTCAGCCCCGAAGGGGGTTGACCAAACAGAGCTGCCGCCATGTCTAGCTACCGACAAATTTACTACCACATCGTTTTTGGAACCGATAACGGAGGGAACGTTTTACTACAGGAAAATCGTCGAGATCTCTTTGCCTACATGATGGGCATCATGAAAAGCAGAAATTGCCATCTCTACCGCATTAACGCCATGGAGGACCACATCCATATTCTATGCGACCTGCATCCATCGGTAGCATTGGCCAATTTGGTTCGGAATATTAAGGCATCATCCTCGCTATGGATAAAAGCGCAGCCTTTTTTTAGCGAATTTATGGGATGGGCCGACGGTTATGGGGCATTCACATGTTCGAATAGCGATAAGGATAGGGTAATTGCCTACATAAAGAATCAGCAGGAGTATCATAAAACCAAGTCTTTTCTAGACGAATACCGCGAGCTCTTGAACGAGCATGGCATTACCATTGACGAAAAGTTTTTCCCGTAACACCGCTTTTATTCAACCCCTTCGGGGCTGAATTTCCGGGAGATTGCTACCACGGGCGAAAGCCCGCGGTTACTCAAATTACGCTGCGTCGCAGCTCTCGTAACCTCTGGCCATACTGATTGGGAAGCAAGCATGGCTACCTAAACCAGCACCAGCACATCCTTGCTTTCCGACAAAATTGGTAAAGCTACACTCAGATGACCAGCCATCCGGACAGGGTTATTAAAACCTGTACGGCAGCAAGGGAGCCATTACCGTAATGGTTGCGGTGGAGTAGTTTTTAAAAAAGCGATAGACGATGAAAGGAATAGAGGTACTACTCTAAAATAGAGAAAAAAGCACCAGCTTATAGCCAGCGTTTTTTTGTGAATACCTCTCAAGCAAGTGGAAGCTACGAATGTATCTTTCATCTTCACCAAACTCCATCTCCTATTCGACGAATAGGACGACAACACCCCCACCTACGACGCCGTCCCCCCCCCTTACCACGCCGTATTCGCCAAATACGACGCCATTTTCGACGAATACGACGACAAAACCCCCACCTACCACGCCGTTACCCCCCCTTACCACGCCGTATTTGCCAAATAC
>CAXYUU010000521.1:0-2398 GCA_964292015.1 uncultured Acetobacteroides sp. | reverse complement strand
AAAAGAAGAAAGAGAAGAAAGAGAAATAGCCATCTAATGTCTCCCATCTAATATCTCACATCTAAAGTCTCACATCTAAAGTCTCACATCTAAAGTCTAATATCTAATATCTCACCTCCCCCATCTAGCCCCTCCAACATTCCCAAATAATAGCTGTAATATTGCAGCCCAGAATACCTTTCAACTGAAATACCTATGACAAACGAGCTTCTCTCCTTTGGCCTGTTGGCCTTTACCTCCTTTTTTACCCTTATCAACCCGCTGGGTACCATGCCCATATTCATGACCATGACCTCGACCCTCGACGATGCCGAGCGCACCCGCACTGCCAAAAAAGCCACCATTATTGGGTTTCTCACCATTCTGGCCTTTGCATTTTCGGGTCAGCTGCTGTTCAAATTCTTCGGCATCTCGATAAACAGCCTGCGAATTGTGGGAGGCGTTATTTTCTTTATCATGGGTCTCGACATGCTTAACGCCAGACTGGTTCACACCAAAGTTAAGACGTCGGAGGTGAAAGCCTTCGTGAACGACATCTCGATTACCCCGCTGGCCATACCGATGATATGCGGCCCGGGCGCCATCACCAACGCCATTGTGCTGATGGAGGATGCCCGCACCATTACCTACAAAATCATTCTAATCGTAGCCATATCGATGGTGATCCTGCTCACCTACGTGATCCTGTACAGCTCGTCGCGCATTCTGAAGGCGTTAGGGGAAACCGGCAACAACGTAATGATGCGCATCATGGGACTTATTGTGATGGTTATCGCGGTGGAATTCTTCTTTAGCGGGCTAAGACCCATTATTGCCGAGATGGTGAAGTAGAAGATGGTAGATATGAGACGTGAGATTTGAGACATGAGATGTGAGACGAGAGGTTTGTTGAAATCATCAGAAATCTCGTACCTGCTCAGCAGCACACCTATAGGCACACCTATGTGCATACCATGCGCGTATCCGTTTAAATATTAGCACTAGGTTTCAGCGCTAAGCTATCGGGCTTTACGTGTAACAACAAGCTTATATCGAAAGTACAGAGCCCACCCCGACCTACGTCTTGCGGGTCGCGGCCTATTTTAGAAACCGAAAAACAGCAACCTTAGGGATACTGGCCACTGAAATTTACCCAAATCGTTTGGCAAAAGATCCTGCTATAGGCCAAGAAGTTTAACCCCAAATGGGTTTTTCTACTCTAGCCAAGCTGGAGGCAAAACCCCGAATGGGTTTTCCTATTCTAGCCGAGCTGGATGCAAAACCCCGTATGGGGTTTTCTACTCTAGCCGAGCTGGAGGCAAAACCCCAAATGGGGTTTTCCATTCTAGCGGAGCTGGAGGCAAAACCCCGAGTGGGGTTTTGCATTCTAGCGGGCTGGAGTGCAAAACCCCAAATGGGGTTTCCGTTACAGGAAAAATTTGTCGACTCCCGACTCCCTACTCCCCTAAAAGTTGACATTCACGCTAGCCTTATACGTAACCGTTTTGTCGATTGGCACGTGCACCGCATCGCCGTAGGCCACAAAGGCTCCGGCGCCAAAGCCGAGGTACAGGAAGCCGAACACCTTAAAGCGGAGGAGGCTACCGAGCACCAGTCCCGATTCGAAGTAGCCATCGCGCATATCCTTGCTGTCGAGCCCCTGGTAGCGGCCGCTGTTGGCAAGGCGCGACCAACCGGCCGCCTGAAATAGCGACACCGTGGGCTTAAAGTGCTTGGTGGAGAACAGTAGCGAGCCAAAATCGTAGTATACAAAGGCGCTGCCGTAGCGCGACGAGGCGTACTCGAACGGCTTGGCGCAGTTAAACGAGCTATTTACCAAAAAGGGAAAGTAGCTGCTGCTGGTGCCGTTCCCTCCGTAAAGCAGCGAGTAGGGCACATCGCCCAGCAGGTTGCCGGCCATGACGGTGACGCGCAGCACGCCTGCATTCCGGATCACAAAACGCTTAAAGATACCCGCCTCGATGCTGGTATACCGGCTCTGGCCACCAAACACCTCCAGCCCCTGACGAACGGTAACCCCAACAACCGGATACCCCTGCGACTCGTAGATGTAGGTGTTAAAAAACTTGGTTTCACGCTCCTTGTAACCATATCGCACGGTTAGCCCCACCTCCGAGTTGTTGATCCATTGGTTCTGCTGCTCCACCCCCATATACCGGTAGCTGTAGGTAGGTGCCAGCTGCTGCAGCTTGGCGCCTACCGATATGTCGAAATCCCGAATACGGGTATTGGCTTCGGCAGCGTACTCAATCACCCGGTCGGCCCTATCGAGCAGAAAGCGATCTACAAGCACGTTACGCCGCTCGCCCACCAGGTAAAAGTGGGTAGCCATATCCACATCGTTGCGGTAGCTGAGCGTGATGGGCCTACGCAAATCGCCGGTAGGAAAGAGTGGCGC
>CAXYUU010000520.1:0-2401 GCA_964292015.1 uncultured Acetobacteroides sp. | reverse complement strand
TTTCCCCAGCTAAAGCAGCAGCTCTTCCCCGATGTCGATCGTAACCAAATGGCAGTTGAGGTATACCTGCCCACCAGCTCGTCGATAGAAAGCACCAACGCAGTTATCGACAGCCTCGAAAAGGTGCTCCGAAAGGATAGCAGGGTAACCACCGTAACCAGCTTTATTGGATCCAGCTCGCCTCGATTCCATACGGTGTACGCCCCCAATATGCCTTCGAAAAACTTCGGGCAGCTGCTCATTAACACCACCTCGAACGATGCTACCAAGGAGATATTCGACGAGTACTCGCCCAAGCTAACCAACGCATTCCCCAATGCTCACGTTAAGTTTAAGATACTTTCGATGCTTGGGACAAAGGCACCAATAGAGATCCGTCTTTCGGGCGATTCGATTGCCGACCTACGGCTTGCCGAAAAAAAGGTAGACTCGATACTTCGAAAGACCAAGCATATCGAGTGGGTTCGTACCGACTGGGAACAGCATCAGCAGAATATAAAGGTAGCGCTAGATAGAGATAAGGCTAATCGAATGGGCTATTCGAAAAGCCTCGTAGCCACCACCATGATGGTTTCGCTCGATGGGCTACCGCTAACTACAATTTGGGAAAACGACTACCCCGTTGCCGTTCGTCTGTATAAGGATAGCAACACACCCAAAAGCATAAAAACGTTGCAAGACCAGTACGTCACCTCACCCAACAGCTACTCGGGGGTTCCTCTTCGCTCGTTTGCCAAGTTTACACCAGAATGGACGGAGGGAACCATCGTTCGCCGTAATGGGGTAAGAACGCTAACCATTCAGGTAGATACAAAGGCGGAGGTATTACCATCGGAGGTATTCGGCGAGATAAGACCTCAAATAGACCACCTGAATATGCCCAACGTGTCCGTCGCATACGGAGGCGAGCTCGAACAGCAGCTCGAAACGTACATCCCAATGGCTATAGCCCTTTCGCTAAGCGTTGTTTTAATTTTCTTCATTCTTTTATTTCAGTTTAAGAAGATCAAGATGTCGCTCCTTATCATGTCTACCATGCTACTAGGACTACCCGGTGCTCCAATTGGGCTATTTTTGATGCAATTCCCTTTTGGCATGACCGCCTTTATGGGTATAACCAGCCTTTGCGGAATAGTGGTACGTAACGGAATTATACTTATCGACTACGCCCACGAGCTAACCGAAAACAAGGGTTATACCGTTTACGAGGCAGCGCTGGCTGCAGGTAAACGACGCATGCGCCCTATCTTCCTAACATCGGCAGCAGCCTCGGTTGGTGTAATTTCGATGATTGTAAGCCGTTCGCCACTATGGGGTCGACTGGGTACGGTTATCTGCTTTGGTTTGATGATATCGATGGTGCTTACCCTATTCGTTCTTCCGGTACTATACTGGTTGGTTTACCGAAAGGATGATGGCAGGAAGGATAATCAGCCTTCGAGCAACCTTGCAGCACCCATAACGGTAGCCCTTCTTTTTATAATGCTGATTCCGGCATTTGGTAATGCCCAAACAGCTACCCCAAGTAGCCTGCGCTACCTAACGCTCGATTCGTGCAAAAACTTGGCTATAGCCAATAACAAAACGCTGAGACAGGCTCAACAAGAGGTGCTCGAATCGGTAGAGCAAAGCAAAAGCGCCTTTACCAGCTACTTTCCACAGGTTAAGGCAAGCGCAACGGCGCTTCGTGCTCCCGACTACCTGATAAAAACTCCAGCCATGAACCTTCCCGTATACGACGGGAACATGGCAAATCTGGCAACCGCAACACAGTTCACCTACATTCCTCCATTTAACCTGCTCGATAAGGCAAACGTGCTAATGGTTACCGCAACGCAACCCATATACGCCGGTGGTCGCATTGTAAACGGGAATAAGCTCGCCAGCCTAGGCAAAGAGGTTAGCCTAAAGCAGCAGGAGCTCTCCACCACCAACGTGCTGATTCGCACCGAGGAGCTATTCTGGACCATCATCTCGCTAAAGGAGAAGATGAAAACGGTAGATCGCTACCAAGGCTTTTTAGACACCCTTGCCCGCGACGTCAGCAACAGTCTTAAGGCTGGGCTAGCCCAGCGCAACGATTTGCTTAAAGTTCAGATCAAGCAAAACGAGCTGCAAATGAACAGGCTAAAGCTGCAGAATGGAATAAACATGAGCACAATGGCCTTAAGCCAGCACGTTGGATTGCCCAAAGAGAACCTTGTAATGCTAAAGTACACGCTCGACAGCTCGATTGTTGTACCCCAAAAAGTTGGGAGACAACAGGCCACCGAAAACAGAGTCGAATACCAGCTGCTCGGTAAAATGGTGGAAGCGGAAAAGCTGCAAAAGAAGCTAACCGCAGGTGAATACATGCCCCAGCTGGCCGTAACAGCTGCTTGGAACTACATCGACATCAACA
>CAXYUU010000519.1:0-2403 GCA_964292015.1 uncultured Acetobacteroides sp. | reverse complement strand
TACAGCTGCCCAATAAGTCGGCAATATGGTGTATGTAGTCGGCCCTACCGGGAATCGGCGGGCACAGGTAGCCTTGGGGGATGTCCCAGCTGTCGATATCGTAGAAATGCTTCAGCAGCGCGCGGTTCAGCATCGTTACCGCATCGGGATTAAAGAAATCGACCGACTCGTCGTGGTACTCGTTAAGCGTAACAAATGGCGCCAACTCGGGGCAGCTGCCTACAAGCTGCTTAAAGTCGTACCGCTCGCGATGCCGGTTTCGAGGATGCAGCTTAACCTTTTCCTTGGGATGTTCCCTCTTTTTATGAAGCATAGGACAATTGTCGGATGTTACTTTTACCTGTATTGAGATGTGAGACGTGAGACGTGAGATGTGAGACGTGAGATGTGAGACGTGAGACGTGAGACGTGAGACGTGAGATGTGAGATGTGAGATGTGAGACGTGAGAATAAAGGTGGATAAGTACTCTCTGTTCCCTGTTCCCTGTTCCCTACTTCCCTGTTCCCTACTTCCCCCCATGGTACTCGAAGTACGACCGGGTAAAGTCGGCAATCTGCTTGTTGTCCGACGAGTTTTGGAATACCCCAACCAGCATCTTGAGTTCCTTGAGGTTATTCTTTAGCAGCTTGGCATCGCGCTTGATCATGCTAGGGGCATAATTCTTACCGACAAATGCGTAGCCCTGTATGGCGGCATATCGGGGTTGGGCGTAGAGGTTTTGCAGCTCGCGCTCGAGCGCTACCACCTGCTGCTTAAGAGCCGAGATGTACACCTTGAGCTTATCATCGGCAAGCTGGTGTAGATGCGTCACCGTTTTATGCACCCATTCCATTTCGAGCTGTAGCAGGGTAGCTAAATCCTTTTGGTCGTAGGCAACGGTTACGCTCTTCATCACCTCCTCCTTCTCGGCCTTTAGGGCCAGGTCGGTTTCCATATCGGGATGAAGCACCTTGGCCAGGGTGATGTACACCGAGCGGATGCTCTTGTTCTTTACCCCCTCCTTGGCCTTTGCGGCCAGCTGCCGTTTGGTGGCCTGGTAGCTGCTGGTGTGCTGCTCCTGCCGAGCCCGTTCGGCATTGCTCCGTACCCGCTCCTGAAAACGTTCGAAGGCATCGGGACTGTCATCGAAGTCGTCGGTATCCACCACCGATGCATTTTCGTCGGATTCCTCCTCCTCCTCGCTGGTCTCGCTCTCCTGCTGCGCAATCTTGTCGCTGTACGATACCTCGGACCACCGATCGAAGAATACGATCTGCTCCTCGGTAGGCTCCACCGAGTAAAAGGCATGCTCGCACAGTATCAGTATCGTTTCGCGGATGTAGTCGGTTTGACTCTTGGTAAACTTAAGCTCGTCGGCGGCCTTACCCAGCGTTACCGCTAGCAGCAGCTGCGCCTGCCCAATTTTAGTGTAAATGGGAGGTACTACCCCGCCATAAGCCTGAAGCAGGTTCGACAACCGCTCATCCTCCTGCACAATTGTCCCCTCCAAATCCCGAATACGCGCGGTAAGCGTATTAAACAACTTCTGGGTTCTCGATAGTGCGGTAGATCCATCGGGCACAAACTCCAGCTTAATCTCTTCCATTTCGTTCATTCGACGTACTATATATTGGTAAACGCACGAGATACTTGGTACAAGCATCAAGCATCAAGCATCAAGCATCAAGTAGGTTTCCTACTCCCGATTCCCGATTCCCTTCCTAAAACTGGTACACCCTTGTCAGTACGATGTAGAATATCAGGGTGTAAAGTACTCCGGCCAGCATTACCAGCTTAATAAGCGTGCTGGCCAGCTTGTAGTGCGACTGGGCACTTGCATGAACAATACGGAACAGCAAAATGGCAAAAGGTATGGCAATGGTAATGGTGAGGTACGATAGCGAGAGCCAGTCGGTACTGCCCGATGGAAGCACCGAGAGATACTGGTAAAAGGTCCAGTAGATGGCAACCACCTCGGCAACAATGGCCATGATGGCAACCAGCTTCGCATTCTTCATTCCCCAGGCTACCGGAATGGTGTTACGGCCTGTTTGGGCATCGCCCTCAAAATCCTCCATATCCTTAACCACCTCACGAATAAACGTGGTAAGAAAGGCAAAGAGGGCAAAGCCCATCACCCAAAAAACAATGGCGTTTAGGTTGATCTGATTTTGCTGAACAACAATAAGAATGGTATGCGTTATGCGGGCAAACTCGAACATCAGCACAATAAGCGGAACCATTGCCGCCATTACCGATATGATGAGATTACCCAGCAGCAGCTGCGCCTTATAGGTGGTGGAGTAGAACCAGAGCAGCCCCCCCACAAAGGGAAAAATTAGGGCAAACTGCCATACCCCAACGTAAAGCGATGCAGCAATGCCCAGCAACGACCCAATGGTGCTTAGCGTAAAGTGAAGCTT
>CAXYUU010000518.1:0-2408 GCA_964292015.1 uncultured Acetobacteroides sp. | reverse complement strand
GTCTTAGGACGCACTTTTGCGGAAGCCGTAATAGCCGCCACTTTTGGACGTTGGATTCCGAGCAGCATTGCCACCTCGATAAGGTAGTTGGCAATAGCCGTTTTTTGTTTCAAATCGGGATATGGAATTACGGCAACATCGCTAACGATTAGCAACTTGTGGTAAGTTGGAATTTCCATAACCGCTACGTGACTCAATACCGCCTTAGGAGGTAGCAGTCCATTCTCCTTGTTAAGGATCGCGCGCATGTAGTTGTCGGTGCTAACAAGCCCCTTCATCAAAATGTCGCCTTCGCCAGCGTTGATTAGCTCAACAGCCTTACGTGCTGCCTTTACCTCGTTTGGCTCGTGAACGATCACAAATTTACTGGCATCGATACCCTCTTCGGCACACACCTTCAGAATAGTTTCCCTGTCACCAACAAGCGTACCATCTACCAATCCTCTGTCGATTGCCATATTAATGGCGCCAATGGTATGAGAGTCGTTTGCATAAGCAGCAACAATACGCTTTTTGCTTCTCGACTTAAGAAGCTCAAACATTTGTTCGAGTTTATTAATAGCCATGCCCTTTTTATTTATAATTATTACCGTTTCCGCTGTTTTGCGTTTCAATTTCACACCAAAAATAGTACATTTTATTATAAACAAAAAGGGAGAGCAACAATTTGCTCTCCCTTTTTGTCTAAAGATAACGAAACCGGCTAACCGTTGATAATATTCAACGTGTCAGTGGCAATAACCAGCTCCTCGTTGGTGGTGCAAACCATCACCTTAACGCGAGAGATGTCCTTCGTTAACACCTTATCTTTTCCGCGAACACCACGATTGGCATCCGTGTCGAAATGAACACCCATAAAGGCAAGATGGGTACCAATGAACTCGCGAAGAGCGATATCATTTTCGCCCACACCGCCAGTAAATACGATAAGATCAACATCGCCTAAAGTTGCTGCAAATCCACCAATAAACTTAAGGATACGGTAGTAGTACATATCAATGGCCAGCTGAGCACGCTCGTTACCATCCTGTGCAGCAATCTCCAAGTCGCGCATGTCGGAAGTTAATCCAGAGATGCCCTTAACTCCACTTTGCTTATTAACAAGATCGTTGATGCCTTGAAGATCCAAGTTCTCCTTAGCGGCTAGGTATAAAAGTACCCCTGGATCAACACTACCACTTCTGGTTCCCATCATAAGACCATCAACAGGCGTGAATCCCATTGAGGTATCTACCGACTTACCGTTGTTAATAGCGGTGATAGAAGCACCATTACCCAAGTGACAGGTAATAATCTTACTTGTATTGTAGTTCATCCCAAGAATACCGCAAGCTTTTTGTGCTACAAACTTGTGGCTTGTTCCGTGGAATCCGTAACGACGAATGCCGTACTTTTCGTAGTACTCGTAAGGAATTGCGTAAAGGTACGAGCAAGCAGGCATCGACTGGTGGAAAGAGGTGTCGAATACCGCAACCTGAGGTACGCTAGGAAGTAGCGCTTCCATAGCCTCAATACCCTTCATGTTTGCAGGGTTATGAAGAGGAGCCAGCTCGAACAGGCTAGCAATACCTTCTTTAACCTTTGCATCTACTAGGACGCTAGTTTTAAAGAGTTCGCCACCATGAGCCACACGGTGTCCTACTGCTTGAATTTCGTTAATGTTCTTAATAACGCCATGCTCACCATCAACAAGGGCTTTAAGAATAAGGTTGATACCAACAACATGATCTTCGATCGGCTGGGTAACCTTATACTTATCCTTACCTTCTGGCTTATGGGTAAGCACTCCGTCGTCAAGTCCAATACGCTCTACTAGACCCATTGCCAATACCTGGTTTTGCTTCTCGTCGACCATGTCGAGGAGCTGGTACTTAACCGATGAGCTTCCGCAGTTTAATACAAGTACTATCATTTTTCTATGTGTGTGTGATTTCGATACGAATTTACATTTCAGCAGCCTGGTTGGCTGTAATGGCAACCAAATTCACGATGTCTTCTACCGAACATCCGCGCGATAAATCGTTAATTGGAGCGGCCATACCCTGAAGTACTGGACCTACCGCTTCGGCATTTGCCAAACGTTGAACCAGCTTGTAGGCGATATTTCCGGTTTCGAGAGTTGGGAATACCAACACGTTGGCATGACCAGCAATTGGGCTTCCTGGGGCTTTGCTTGCACCAATTGCGGCTACAATTGCGGCATCGGCCTGTAATTCTCCATCAATTTGCATATCTGGAGCCATCTCTTTTGCTAAACGGGTAGCCTCGGCCACCTTGTCAACCATCTCGTGCTTAGCGCTACCCTTGGTAGAGAAGCTTAGCAGCGCAATCTTTGGCTCAAAACCGGCAATTGCACGGGTGGTTCTACCTGTAGCAACCGCAATTTCGGCTAGCTCGCTAGCGGTAGG
>CAXYUU010000517.1:0-2422 GCA_964292015.1 uncultured Acetobacteroides sp. | reverse complement strand
TAACGTCTATTTCGTTTTATACGAGGAGCCGAGCTTGCGGCGAAGGTTTGGCGACCAGTATCTGTCGTATAAGCAAAATGTTCCCCGATGGATTCCCCGTTTAAAACCGTTTAATTCCACCTTCCAGTGATCGGCAGAGGCGGTTCGCCGAGCGGGTGCTCCGTTAGAAAGGGGCTACTCCGAGATTTCGTCTGTAGGAATTTTGTTTGAGCGAGGGAGCTATCACAAGGCCTATCAACGTTATGGCCACGTCAGGTTTAGAAGATCAATTGAAAAGGAAATCTTAATCCGCGACCGAGCGAGTGATTTCGTGCCAAGGTTTTTGGGTTTCTTTTTGCCTTCAAAAAAGAACAAGAAGAAACTCCACTACACTTAAGATAAACCTGCATTGCCATCATCAGCGGTTAAAAGCGAAACGAGCATGAATACAGGAATTCACCAAAGTGGATGAAAATCTGTCATGCGAGTTACATGTGACCATTAAGAACTAATTATTTTCACATGAAATCCATGAGGGGCTACACTTCTAGTGCGATATATCTGCCTTACATTCTGCCAAGAAATTCTTTCAGCTAATTTTTCTGCCTTACAGCATGTTTTTATACGGCAAACCGGTAGGGTTTGTTGGTAAGGTGGTTGACTATGAGTGGTATCTGTATTGTAGCCCATCAGGTAATGCCGCTACTCATTTTACTGTAATTTCACCTTTTTTATTTGTCGATCGTAAGTTTTACTTACCTTTAGCCCGCAATCTAAAAAAACGTATTATGATCCGCGACACTCAGATATTTGACCTTATTACTAAGGAGCGCGAAAGACAAACTCACGGTATTGAGCTTATTGCCTCAGAGAATTTTGTATCAGAACAGGTAATGGAGGCTATGGGCTCTGTCCTTACCAACAAATATGCCGAAGGATACCCCGGCGCTCGCTACTACGGCGGCTGCCAGGTGGTTGATATCGTTGAGCAGCTGGCTATCGATCGTTTAAAAGAGCTGTACGGTGCCGAGTATGCTAACGTTCAACCTCACTCAGGTGCTCAGGCTAATATGGCCGTATTCATGGCTTGCCTTAAGCCTGGCGATACCTTTATGGGTCTCGACCTTGCTCACGGTGGTCACCTTTCTCACGGTTCACCCGTTAACATGTCGGGCGTGCTTTACAACCCAATTGGCTACAAGGTAAATGAGGAAGACGGTTTGGTTAACTACGACTTGATGGAGCAAATGGCCATCGAGCACAAGCCTAAAATGATCGTTGGTGGTGCTTCTGCTTACTCTCGCGAGTGGGACTACAAGCGTATGCGCGAAATTGCCGATAAGGTTGGCGCTATCTTTATGGTCGACATGGCTCACCCTGCCGGTCTTATTGCTGCCGGATTGCTCAACAATCCAGTTCAGCATGCCCATATCGTAACCTCTACCACCCACAAAACCCTTCGTGGACCTCGTGGCGGTATCATCATCATGGGTAAAGATTTCGAAAATCCTTTCGGAATTAAAACCCCTAAGGGTGAAGTTAAAATGATGTCGGCTGTACTTAACAGCTCGGTATTCCCAGGAATCCAAGGTGGACCTCTCGAGCACGTAATTGCCGCTAAGGCCGTTGCTTTTGGCGAGGCGCTTACTCCAGAGTACAAGGTTTACCAAGCTCAGGTTCAAAAGAACGCTGCCGTTTTGGCCAAATCATTTGTCGACATGGGCTACAAGGTTATCTCTAACGGTACCGAAAACCACCTTATGCTTATCGACCTTCGCACCAAGTACCCTTCCATCACCGGAAAGCAGGTAGAAAACGTGTTGGTTAAGGCCGATATCACCATTAACAAAAACATGGTGCCTTACGATTCTCGCTCTCCATTTACCACCTCTGGTATTCGTGTTGGTGCGCCAGCTATTACCACCCGTGGTCTTAAGGAAGATCAAATGCCACTTATCGTAGAGTACATCGATACCGTTATTGCCAACATCGACAACGAAGCTAAGATTGCTGCTGTACGTGCCGAGGTAAATAAAATGATGATGGGTCTACCACTTTTTGCTTGGTAGCAGATCTAAAATAGTTAAACGGGCGGCCTTTAGGTCGCCCGTTTTTTGTTTTGGTGATTCTTTTATTCAACCCCTCTTGGGGTTGGTAGCAGCGATTTCGCCTTTAAGAAATTAGATTGGAAAGAAACCTGGATGAACCTTTAAACAAAACGTTCCTATATCAAACAGTGAGCAGTCGGCGAGCAATTGGAATATCTTCTGAAAACCTTCTTCCGTAGACACCATGGCGAAGCCATACCAGACTGGCAGGAATTATGTTTGAGCGAGGGAGCTATCACAAGGCTTATCAACGTAATGGCCACGTCAGGTCTAGACGTTAAATTGAAAATGAAATTTTAATCCGCGACCGAGCGAGTTAATTCGTGCCAAGGTTT
>CAXYUU010000516.1:0-2430 GCA_964292015.1 uncultured Acetobacteroides sp. | reverse complement strand
TTAGCAAATTCTTTTTTGCCTTCGATATTACCCTGTCTAGCGATCATGATACGCTGAGCTTGAGGAGAACCTGCACCGTGCATCGACTCCGTTCTGTACCCAACAGCAGCAGTACCTAGCGTGATATTTTCGATTAGGCGAAGAACTCTCATTCTATTCTCGGTATCGATGCCAACAGCTCCCTGTAGGTACTTCTCCACATAGTGACCAATATTCTTGTCCTTAAAGTCTTGTTCTGATGGCATGGTTACCATAACTCCACCAGCGATATCTTCGGCAAGACGGGCAATTTCGTAAGGGAAACGGGTTACGTTTTGCTTACAAACGTTGGCCAGTAGAAGGTCGATTTGGAAGTTGCCAGCCTTTGTTTTCTTTCCTTCGCAAGAGCAAGCGATACCACAAGCGAAAAGGGTTTCGTTCAGGTGGGTCATCTCGATAAGCTTATCCTTGATGTGGCTAGCCTTCGATGCGCCATTGTATTCGGCAGCAAGAGCAGAGGCGCCAATAAGAACGTCGCCTACACCAACCTTACAGCCACCATACGACTGACGGTGATATCCAGCAAAACGCTCAACCATCATACCGGCAAAATCGTACTCCTTACACATGAATACACGATCCCAAGGAATAAACACGTCGTTGAAAATAACCAACGCCTCGTGTCCACCAAACTGCGAATTTCCAAGATCGATATCGGCACCAGCCTCCATCTTACGGCTATCGCACGATTGTCTTCCGTAAATCATCACGATACCTTCGGCATCCGATGGGCAGGCAAACGATACGGCGTACGCTTTATCTTCGGCTTTCATGGCAATGGTTGGCATGATAAGGTGCTCGTGAGAGTTTACAGCACCTGTTTGGTGTGCCTTAGCTCCTCTAACCACAATACCATCGGCACGCTCTTCTACAATACGTAGGAACATGTCTGGATCTTCCTGCTGCGAAGGAGAAAGACTTCTATCCCCCTTAGGGTCGGTCATGGCACCGTCTACGGTAAGGTCGTTGTCTTGTACATACTTCATGTACTCCACAAAACGCTGGTGGTAGGTTGTGCCATATTTTTCGTCCATTTCAAATGTGGTAGAAAAGATAGCATTGAAGGCATCCATCCCAACGCAACGTTGGAAGCAGGCGCCAGTCTTTTGTCCCAACAATCTCTGCATCTTAACCTTCATGATAAGGTCGGCAGGGCTTTGGTGAAGATGACAAAACCTATTAACCGTTTTTCCGGTAAGATTAGAGGTGGCAGTCATAATATGCTTGTACTCCTCCATTTCGGCCAATTCGTAGGTCATAGCTACCGAATTAAGCGATGGTCTAATCATTGGGTGATCAACTGGATTTGATACAAGCTCTCCAAATAGATACACCTTTAGGTTCATCTTCCTTAGACTCTCAATGTACTGTTCTTTTGTCATAGCGTAAATTTTAAACTGCCGTAATGCAGCGATGTGTTTTTATAAATTCTGATGACCCACTATCAATCGCTCCACTTTTTCACACGGCATAAAAAACAACCAATCTGAAACGATGCCACTTTTGATTTTAATCATCGCACCTTTAACTCTTAACTTCGAAGCTACAAAGGCAACCCTTCGACAGCCTTGCTTTTCTTTATCTACCTTGTGCTCTTTCAATTCGACCTAAATAATCGGTTCGTACGAGCTCAACATACTTGGATAAGCGTACCGCTACAGGTTTAATTTCGGATTCTTTCCAACTTTCGTTTTACCCATCCCTCGCCTTGAGCGAATGAATAATTTAACGATACAAATGTAAAATTAATGATCATGCGCTACCTTATATTATAGATGTTTTTAAACACATCTGCTTCTTTTCTGTAACTTTACACAAAGATTTCTGATAAAACTGTAACTATATCCATCTGGTATGGTTGACCCCTGTTAGAAACCTTAATATTATGTAAAACGGCAAGGTCGTGCAAGGCTGTTGCCGCTACGTTTTTGGGCCCTCCGAGGGCTGCCTACAAACGCATTTCCCCACTGCACCTACGCCCAAAGTAGAGCCTGTCTCACCGCTCACAGATAGCCTCAACCGCTATTCAAGGCGTCAAATACACGAATAGGTGGTAGTGCCGTGCCCAAAAGCCAGCGACAGCTACCGGTTTCGTGCGCCAAATGCCCGCTAATACTACCTTCCCCAACACCACTCATCGCAGTATGGTATGGCGTTGCCATGCTCGCTACCTTAATAGGTACAGGCCAGCAGGCCAGCTACCGGCCTGCCGATTCGAGAACGCCCAACATATTCGCAACATTCCCGTATCGTAACCAGTTCGAAGGTGGTTATGGGGTATAGGAGGATAGGTTATAACCTGTTCGGAGGTGGTTATGGGGTATGGGGGGGATGGGTCATAACCAGTTCGAAGGTGGTTATAGGGTATGGGGGGGATAGGTCATAACCAGT
>CAXYUU010000515.1:0-2439 GCA_964292015.1 uncultured Acetobacteroides sp. | reverse complement strand
CTCCGACTCCAGTGGGAAGTACTTTCGGGTGGTGGTTTGTACCTCCGACTCCAGTAGGAAGTACTTTTGGGTGGTAGTTTGTACTTCCGACTCCAGTGTGAAGTACTTTTGGGTGGTATAAAGTACCAACATAAAAGTGGGGTTGGTAGAAAAAATAAAATAGGGTGGCTCAATTCGTTGAGCCACCCTATTTCGTTATCCTATATCTTGGTTTACAGGAACAGCCACTGCATGAGGATGAATATCGGGATTAGTATGGCAAACGACCATGCCATGTAGCCAAAGAACGAGGGCATTTTAATACCGTTCTCCTCGGCAATTGCCTTAATCATCATGTTGGGTGCGTTGCCAATGTAGCTCAGCGCGCCCATAAACGAGGCTCCCATGGTAATGGCCATGAGGGTAGTGGGAATGTTATCTATCATAAAAATTTGTGGAAGGATACCTACACCCGACGCCGGAGCCGCTGCAATGTTGAAGAATACCAGGTAGGCAGGGGCGCTATCGAGGAATGCCGAAAGCATACCCGACATCCAGTAGTAAGCCCCGTTGGCCGGATTGCCATCGGCAGCGGTTAGGCTGTGGATCAGCGAGCTCATGGCTCC
This sequence comes from uncultured Acetobacteroides sp., assembly GCA_964292015.1. Lineage (GTDB taxonomy): Bacteria > Bacteroidota > Bacteroidia > Bacteroidales > ZOR0009 > Acetobacteroides. The sequence continues at coordinate 1,834 of CAXYUU010000515.1, read as the reverse complement.
GCTTTCGCCTGCCCGCAGAATGGCAATGAGCGGCGACATGGCTATAAATATGCAGGCAAATATTTTACCCACCTCCAGGATGGGGTGCCAGGTAAAGTTGTTGTACTTCCGAATTTCGGGTGTGGTAACCTTTAGCGATGCCCAGGTTAGGAGGGCAAGCATGACTAGCTCTACCACCTCGGCCCAGTTTACCTCCACCCCAAACAGCGTAAAGGCAATGCCCATGTCGTTGCTCGATATCACCACCGCAACAATGGCAAACATCAGCAGCAGCAGGTTCATCGCCCCTTCGATACCTAAACGGGTGATGTCGGCATCGTGCATGTGGCTCTTCTGCTTTTTAAAAAAGTAGAGGTCGATAGCAAAGTAAAGCAGCAGCAGTATGGCGGTAGAAATAAGGGTGGGCAGGAACATGTTGGTGAGCGTCCAAAAGAAGGGGATCTTGCTAATGTAGCCCATCAGCAGGGGCGGGTTGCCAACCGGGGTGAGCGATCCCCCAATGTTTCCGACAATAAATATGAAAAAGAGGATAGTGTGCACCTTGTTGTGGCGATTCTTGTTGGCCTTTATTAACGGGCGGATGAGCAGCACCGCAGCACCGGTGGTACCTAGCCAGCTGGCCAGCAGTCCGCCAACCCCCAGCATCAGGGTGTTAAACTTAGGGGTTCCTCTAAGCGATCCCCGAACCTTAATCCCTCCGGTGATGGTGAAAAGGGCCAGAAGGAGAAATATGAAGGGGAGGAACTGCTCGAACATTACCACGGCAATATTATGGAGCGATACGCCAACGCCTTCGGTTACTGCCAGCCCTACCATAATTAGCAGCGCCCAAAATAGCGATACCTTACCGAAGTGTTTAGACCAAAAGTCGGGTGCAACTAGGGGGATTATTGCAATAGAAAGGATGATACAGATAAAGGGGATTGCCCAAAGAATGGATAGGCTGGCCCCATCGAGCGCATGGTAAATGCTTTGTTCCATAAAGTGTTAAAATTAGTTCTGAAGAAGTGGTAAATATGGTGAAAAAAACGGCTTGTTTTTTAGCCGGTTCGAGAAATTGTACGGCCACATCTTGAGGTTGTTATTCGGAGGTAGAGCTGGTAGGCACGTTTATAAGGGCTGAAAGCCGGGTGTGCGTATTTTAACTGTTGTTAAACATGCCAGAGCAGCAGGCAGACAGGAGGCGATGGCATGTTTACCACTGTTTTTTGGGGTGAACCCCGTTAGGTATAGAATTTATGTAGATGCTACATCTTAGCATAAATCGAGCTGTTTAGTGGTGATGCAGCTGTATAAGAATGGATCGATACGGGTTATCACTTCGTTTTTAAAGCATTCTGGCAACCGAAGCCGCTAGCCGATTGGGTAAACCTTCTTTGGGCATCTACTTATATAGCTCGTTAGTTATTCAAAAAGGGGGGCGATTTGTGTGTGCCGCTTTTGTAATTCAACCGCTTAACTGTTGTTGCTTTTTTGCGGTTGGTTTTCCCCGCATTACATGCGGGGCTATTCGAATTCAATCCCTTCGGGATTGGAAAACTGTCGGATAGCAAGATGCTTGGGGGGAGCAAGGAATCCCTAAGGGATTCAATACGATTAGCCACAGGTGAAACCTGTGGGTGGAAGAAACCGGAAATCACCAACCCCGAAAGGGGTTGAATAACATCGATTGTAATGAGCAACCCTACGTTTTATTACCCACATCAAATAGAAGTAGGGCGAAAAAAAAGGAGCCGTTTCTTAACTCGAAGAGACGGCTCCTTTTTTACTAGTTCATGTTAACGTAATCCTGTAGGTAGGAGCACTTGGCGTACACCTCCTTATAGTACTTCGT
>CAXYUU010000514.1:0-2439 GCA_964292015.1 uncultured Acetobacteroides sp. | reverse complement strand
CGATTTAGGGGGCAAGAGCCAACCGTAGATGCCCTCTTAGAACGAAGTGGGTTGAAGAGATAAAGAACCTAAGCATTATATTACACATATAAACAGGGGGATCGACCTTAGTCGATCCCGCTGTTTTGTTTTTGCTTAACCTTACTACTGATCATAATACTTACCGATTTACCTCTCGGGTTGGGCCTGTTTGCCAATATTCGTTAATATTGCTTCCCGTGTGAAATTCTTAGCTCTTTATTTGATTGTCTATACATTTATCCTTTTTTCTTTGCATAGTATATCAAACGGTAAAGCGCTAGCATTATGAAGTGGTTTTTTATTTCTCTTTTGGTATCTCTTTTCAGCGTTTTCGTGCTGATGGCGCTTTATATTTCAAACACCGAAGAGGTTCTTCGCACGTACGATAATTTGGAAAAGGCAAGTGAGGATGGCTTGGTTAAGGAGGGGCTTATTCCAACTACCATAAATCCGTCGGCAACAAAAATTAGCGTTTCGTTTATGTCCGATTCTACTAGGGCATTTGTTTCGTTCCGCTTTGCTGGTTGCTACCCTTTTGATGCTAATAGGTGGATCTACAGCCTTAATAGTGAGGTGCAGAGTGTTTTTTGCAAAGCCCATCGACATTTTAACCGACAGGTATTTGAAGGTAGCTTAAGCTACTTCGAACTAGCGGATAATTTGGGTAATACTATGTATTTGGCTGTTGATAAAAATGCCCATATAGCCTACTTGGCGCAGTAGTTCCTACTTTGCCAGCTGAATAATTGTCCGAAGATCTATCACACCAAACATCTGTGCTATCGATACAAGGATAAGCACGATCATTATCCATCGAATAAATTTAGACCCAAACTTTATTGCCCAATGCGAGGCGATGAAGGCTCCTGCAACATTTCCAATGGCATGCACGAGACCATATTGCCAATTTACCTGATTGTTTAGAATGAAAATGGCAAGCGAGAATGGCACGTAGCATAGTACAATAAGGTTTTTTACGGCATTAGCCTTTACCAGATCGAGTCCAGAACCAAGTACAGCACCTGCTAAAATGAAGTAGCCAACTCCTACGTGGAGGAATCCACCGTATATACCAATAAGGAGGAATATCAGGTAGTTTCCTTTTGATACCGGTTTGTCGGTAAGCGTTGGATTTCCCTTTAACCATCGTTCTGGTTTAAAAAGCAGCATTACCAGCATGACCATCATGATTATGCCAAAGCTAATTTCGAAGATATGCTGATTGATATTTGCGCCTATGCTTGCGCCAATTACCGATCCAATGGTTGTTGGTATTGCTAGCTTAAATCCCTTATCTAGGTTGATGATCTTTTGCTTGCGAAAGTTGCCTACAGCAACCAGGTTTTGAATGATAACGGCAATACGATTTGTACCGTTGGCAACAGTTGGTGGGAGTCCCAAAAACATGAATAGCGAAAGGGATATAATTGTACCCCCTCCCGCAAGGGTATTAATAAACCCAACAAGTAATCCCGAAATAATAAGCGCTATCGTTGTAGTTGTACTCATTCCCTATTTGTTGATGCAAAGTAATGGTAAATGGAGGTAAAAACGAAAAAAAGGGAGGGGTAAACCCTCCCTTTTTTCGAAAAATGGAAATATTGTAAGCTTAACTGATTACTCTATAGGGATTGATACCTCTTCTTTTTGTGATGGAGCTTCTTCTCCTTTTTGATCAAGTGCAGGGGATAGCTTTTTATCGTTGTTGTATAGTACGTCGCAAAAGCCAAAGCCTAAGCTATTTTTGTCGCCAAACCCAATTTTGTAGCCAATTTCTAGTAGCTCTCGTGGCACGTTAGCGGTGAATCGGAAGAGGTACCCCTTAACCAGCTCTCGTTGATGACCATTAATGCCGAGTAATTTGGATTTAGGCTCGGTAATTAGGTCGATAGAGGTGTAAATATTCTGATTCTCGACACGAATGCCAGTGTAGTCCTGGTATTTGTCTATTAGATTTTGGGTGAATAAGTCGTTGTATTCGGGCTCGTTTGGAGCAAGGAATCGCACGTAGCGAGAGTTTTCAAAGCACTTAAGTACAATTGGCGATCGGGCAACAAACTGCATGGAATCGCTAAACTTTGGGAAAAATAACTTTTCAATACCAATTACCTTGAGTCGAACTTGTGATGCTGCATCGCCTAGCTTGAAGACTAGATTCTCAAATGCGTAGAATAGGAAATCTTCGGTGTTGTTGTTGTATAAAAAGGAGATTGTTATCTCTATGGTGTCGGAGAGGATCAGCATTCGATCGCCATAAATTTTCCGGTCTACAACAATAATATTCGAAAAGTTAAAGAATGGAGTATTACATCTAAGAGGGATGTTGTTGCACTTCATCCACTGCTTGAATTTGGTGCTATCGTCGGAAAGAATGTCGTAGATCAATCTTGATACTTCGAGCTGGTAGTTAAGTGGAAG
>CAXYUU010000513.1:0-2440 GCA_964292015.1 uncultured Acetobacteroides sp. | reverse complement strand
TATAAAAAATTCTCCTCGCTGAAACGGGTTTGGCAGAAAGAAAAATCGGCATAAGAAGCTCCGGTACGAACACCAACACCACCGGCAAAAACCTGAGTATTCGAATTGCTATTTATATAGCCAGACCTATAGGGATTCCCATAGTAGGCATAGCCTCCGCGCAAAAAGAATATCCCACTATGATATTCTACACCATGCCTATAGTTGGCTGAAGACTCAACCATCCTTGAGATTGTGTCATTCTCTGCCTTAAAATTATTTCCATCACCTCCATCTCGAAGACGCATCACAGTGTAATCAACATACTCATAATCTGCATTCAATGCAATTTTATCAAAAAGAATATATCCCAAACTTGCTACAAACTTATAGGGGGTAACCATATTGTATTCATACTCTCCACTAGGCGACTCCATTCCATATTTCTTTAGTGTACCCGCATCATAAACATGCGATACCATAGAAGAGTTAAACTTATCCCTTAAGTTTAAAAAAGTTGGAGTATGGAAAGCAGCACCAATCCTTAAATTATGAATAGGTTTATAAATCATTCCTAGTTTAAAATTACAGCCAGAGCCCATTGTCTCAAATGTTTGCTTGTAATTTAAATCCTGAAATTCACCGGTATTCCCATTTGCAGCGGCCTCCGAATAATCTGTTACGTTTTTATAATACAAATCCTGTATGCCCAGCGTTCCTCCAAAATAAAACTTATCGGCAACATTCCCGGCAAATGAAAGAGTATACTCACCTTGAGATCCAGAAGTAGTCACCAACCGATTCTGAATAAGAATATCATCTTTGCTAAGATGCGTAATATATTGACCATCTATAGAATCTACAACAAAAGTATTCCATGCTAAAATCAAATCCCAATATTGCGTCTTACTATACTCCATATCCGAAAAAGGATTATTTTCCTTCGAAAGTGGATTATACAAAGCAAATGGCACTCTCGCAGCCATTTTTCCTAAAAAAACGTCACTAATTGATGCACGGTCAACTCCAGAAGTGCTTACGCTCGCATTAAAGTCGCGCAACTTATTGTATCCTACTCCAAAATTAAAGCTAAGAAAACCTGACTTCTCATCTCTAACAGGATTGCTAAAAGTCAGGGCTAATCCTACATTCGAAATGCCAAGGCCAAAAGTATTATCATTGGCAGACACACCTTGGTAAGAAGAAGTGCTTTTGTTGAGATTTAAGCTAGGAGTAAAAGAGAAGTCATTTGTTCTATAAATGCCCAATCCGGCAGGGTTAATACTCACAGATGAGAAATCGCCACCTAGAGCCCCCACAGAACCAGCCATCCCTGAAAATCGAGCAGTTCCGGAATAAACATTGCTTGAGTATCGGTAAACATCCGATATATCTTGCCCCCATGAATTCAAAGAAAAGAGGAGTGCAACCACTGTTATTATACGTTTCATAACCATATCTATTAAATCAAACTATTACCTCCGCCTAACATTTCCAGATGAATTTGAGCCGCTGCCTGTATTGGCAGGACGACTATAGGTGTTTGAATTTCCGCTAGAAGCAGGACTGCTAGAGTTACTGGAACGTCTGTATGAGTCTGAATTGTTGCTAGACTCAGAACGCCTGTAGTTATCACTGCTGTTAGAACTGGCAGGTCTATTATATTCTTGCCTTACACCACTAGAAGGACGGTTATACACTGGAGTATACGACGATCCTCTACCACCTTCAGAAGACGAAGGACGGGTGTAGTTATTAGCAGGACGTGTATAGCTATTAGAAGCACCTGATCCGGGTCGTCGATTTCCCGTAGATACTTCACCTGCAGAATTACCAGCAGATCTTACATCCCGTGTAATACGCCCCCCGTCTCTCGATGGATCAAGACTCGACGATCGAACTTCACGCCTTTCCGTTGGTACCGCAATTCCCCTTTGGCTACCACTATTTACCACACCAGATCGTGAACCATAATTAGTTCCGCTACCAGACCTAGAACCATAGTAGTAATTGGATGAATTGCTAGGTCTTCCATGGTTGTAATATCCATAATCGTAATCGTGGCCATAGTAGCCACAACCATAATAGTTCGAATACCAAGGGTAACCATACCCAACCTACCCCGGGTTGTAAACCCCATATCCAAAGGAATAACCCGGCCAGTAAGCGCCATAGCCAAAGCCAAAATTCATAGAAAACGACGAGCGAGGAAAATACCAAGAAGAGGTAACCCATCGAGGCTCCACCCAAACATTCGAACCATAAATAACTACATTGTAAAAAGCAGGATCATAGGCTGACGCGTACCAAAGAGCTTCGCTATAATCGCTATAATTGAACGACATATCCGTCTGAGCCTTTAATCTGCGCTCCCGCGACTCCGCATAGTTATTTGCCAAAACAGCGTCATACGGATTCTTATACTCCTCTTCAACATAAACAGTATCGGTAGATGTTACTG
>CAXYUU010000512.1:0-2465 GCA_964292015.1 uncultured Acetobacteroides sp. | reverse complement strand
TAACGATGTTGATTTTTGCGTTATGGTTGAGCCGTCGTAGATGCATGCACTGGCGCTAGAGCCTAAAATGGCAAGTAAACCAGGGGTGTCGTTTAAAACTCCCTTAGCAGCACCTGCTAAATCGGTATCTACAAAAACGTCTGCTTCTTCGAAAAAACTTTCAAGGCAAAATGACATTCTCTGCTGGTGCTGTTCTGATGCACACCCTGCACCATAGAAGTATACTTGCGTTACATTACGCGGGTCGATGTGATCTGGAAAATGGTTGATTAAAGTTCGAACAACGGTGTAGTTATCAACATGAACAGGGTTTAAACCTTCGGTAGAAAAAGGAATAATTTCTGTTTTGCTAATAATTAAACGCCAATCTGTTTTTGTCGAACCGCTATCGGCTACTACTATCATCAGTTTTGTAGGCTTTTTTTAAGTAAAGGTAGTTCATCGGATTAGGATCTAACCCGTTAATGTTCTTCTTGACAAAGCGCACGGCTTTGTCGAAGTAGAGTGGAATGGCGGGAGTTTGCTCTGCAAGAAGTTGGTTCATCTTGTCAAACGTTTTACTCCTGTTCTTCCCCGATTCTAAAAATGATTGTAAGTAAAGATTATCAAATGCAGGGCTGTTAAAACGTGTGTAGTTTGGCCCATTAGGACTCTCATTCTTGGAGTAGAAAAGTGCCATGTAATTTTCCGGATCGGGGTAATCTGCAATCCACGATCCTCTGAAGAAAGGGAGTTTGCCAGATGCCATTTGCTGACGAAATGAAGGGCCAGGCACTATGTCAATTTCAATTCTTATACCTATTGCCGATAAATCGTGTTGAATAAACTCTAGTAGGTCGGCATAATCTTCGGTAGAGGTTAGCTTTATTGTTGCGATGCCATTTCCATTAGGATATCCTGCTTTACGAAGAAGTTCGGTGGCAAGTGTTGGGTTGTAGGCGTAAGGTTTGCCGTTTGGTGTGTAGTAAGGTATCGATTGTGGGATGATCCCGCTTTCGGCTGACAAAGCCATGTTTTTTCGAAGAAACTTCAACATTTTTTGCCTGTCGAAACCAATGGCGATAGCCTTTCTTACCAATGGGTTCATTAATGGATGATTCTTAGGCAAATTTTGCGTAATACCAAGGTATTCGGTGTTGAGGTATGACGATGTAAGCATCTTTATTCTATCGTTATACTTTGGGTCAAGCTTGCCCGAGTTGGTTATGATCTCATCTTTTGTAGACTGGTTTATCCCTGAAATAAAGTCGAGATTGCCACCAATGAACTCCATGAATTCTGAGTATTTATCCGTAATAAAGGAGATGTTTACTGCGTTTAGGTAGGGGAGACGTGCTCCCTTTTTGTCGAATTCGAAATACTTAGGATTCTTTACTAAGACAAGTAATTCGCCCTCTCGCCACATTTTAAACATAAATGGGCCAGTGCCTACAGGGTGCTTTCTGAAGTCGTTTTTATAATACGTAATGGCTTCTTGGGGAATAACAAACGTTAGCGGCATCGCCAACATTGCAAGAAAAAAGGGTGTTGGATTTTGTATTTTAACCTGAAATGTGGAATCGTTTAATGCGAAAAACCCCTTGCCATGGAAGGTTGTGTCGAGTGATGTAAATATCCAACGTCCTGGCGATGCTACCTTATCATCGAGAATGCGGTTAAACGAGTATGTAAAATCGGCAGCTACCACTCTTCGTCCGATTCCTTTTGGGAAAGCGGGGTCGTCGTGGAAGGTTACGTTGTTACGCAGGTGGAAGGTGTACTGCTTTTTGTCGGGGCTGATATCCCACGATTTAGCAATCGATGGCTCAACCTGAAGGCTATCGTTTAGCTGTACCAGTCCGTTGAAAAGTTGAATGGTTGGCCATATTGTTGGTAGGTTGCTAGCAAATGCAGGGTCGAGTGTGGCAATTCCCTTCGATTCGTTATAGCGAATCACGTCGGTAAGAACTTGTTTTTTGTTTGAGCAGCCTAATATGGTTGTTGCCAGTAGTATAATAATAAACCTTCTTGTCACCTGTATTATGTTTAGAGGATAAAAGTATATAAAAAGGATGGTGTGAACGAACACTCACCTGCTTCTTTGGCTTTTATTGCCAATAATTAAGAGTTGGATTTGGCTATTGCAAATGGCTATTTACCATTGATTAAAGTAAAAAGGTTACCGGACGATCGGGTAACCTTCGTTTACATATAGACTATTGAAGACGTACCGCAGTACCGCTAACCGAAACCATAAGCATACTTTGTCCAATAGTTTCGTAGTCGATGTCGATACCTACAATAGCGTTGGCGCCAAGACGGGCGGCATCTTCGGTAATTTCGCGGAGTGCCGTATCTTTTGCCTCCTTAAGCACCTCCTCGTATGACGAGGAACGGCCGCCAACGATGTCGCGAATGCCTGCCATGAAGTCTCTAAATATATTAGCGCCAATAACGGTTTCGCCTGTTACAATGCCGAGGTATTC
>CAXYUU010000511.1:0-2476 GCA_964292015.1 uncultured Acetobacteroides sp. | reverse complement strand
AGGCCGCTCCTCCTCTGCACATTTTCTTCTTGTTCTGCATGACATGAAGAAATTCCGCAGCACTGTAATTGGCAAGATCTAATGTGCGTCACTGAACCCTGGCCTTGCCGCATAAGCTGTAACTCGGGGGTGCCAATCCTAAAAAGGACCCTGTAGCGCCTAAAAAAAGTCCTTCGGCCAACCCGTCAGATCGCAAGACCAGCACGAGATAGTTTCCTAGAACAGAATTCCCGTTACTTAACGACATTGCGGTAAGAGGAAGGCTGTGGAACGCAATGTGCCCATTAACCAAACTTCTCAAGAGGAGTTAAGACTCGCTTTGCCCCACCAACTACCCCAAAAGCAGCACCAACGAAGTAGCCACATTAGCTCGACAGTCTACTTAAAAAGGCTTGTTCGGAGCCTCCTTTTTCACTGACAATCAGGCCGTAAAACGGTTTTAAAAAGAATGAAAAGGAGAGGTAAAACCCCAAATTTTGCCCTTTTTTCGTTCAAATTCAGAGAAAATCGCCGTTTTTTCAAAGAAAATCGGGCGAATTGGGGAGAAAAAACACGTTCCGAACGGTCTCGTCACCATTTTTTTGAGGAAAAAAGGCTGAAAAAGCGGCGGCATCGGGCAAAATTGAACGAAAAAAGGAGCAGCAATGCTCGTAAAGTCTGAATTTCAGAGAAAAAAGTCTGAATTAACGGCCTCGCCGCCGTTATTTTGGAGAAAAAAGGCGTAAAACCCGACAGCATTGGTCAAAATTGGAAGAATACGCGTCAACATAATGGCGACGGCGCCTATTTAGGGAGCTTATCGGGAGGGAGGGCGTACTCGGCAACCTCCATACGGCTACGGCTTTGTTAAGGTCGATTTCGTAACCCTCGACTTTTACCACACCAAAGAGGGTGAGCATTTCTACGGGCGGTTATATGCTACAAGCGGGCGGGATACTGGCGCGAAAACCCAACAGAATCTATTACCTTCGAACAGGCACCCTAAAAAACAGGTTGTAACGACTTTCGAATGATGCTAGAAACCTTGCCTTTACAACTTTTGGATCTCTTCCTCGCTGAAACCGGTTAGCTTAGCAATGTCGCCAACAGGTAATCCCATGCCTTTAGCGGTTCTGGCTAGATTTTGCTTTTCTACTGCCATCCCTACTTTTATTCCTTCCTTAATCCCTTCCTCCTTACCTTTTTCTTCGGCATCTAAATAGGCAGAGCGTTCGGTACGAATGGTGTCCCAATACTTATCGTACTGTTCTAATTGTGCTTTGGTGTACGAACTGTTTTCGAGATATTGTACCGCTTCGGCTATCAACGCCTCTTCTAACAGCTCTTGGGGTATTACTTCGGTACCATCTACGATTTCGGTCAGAAATTTAAGCCACAGAACTTGCAGCTTTTTCTCGGTTATATTCTTGGCTTTGAACTTTGGAAGTTCCACAAACACAAATTCTAGCCCTTCGATTTGCTTCTCAATATTATCGACATTAACTATCTTATAGTCGTGATAGTAAGCATCTAAATCTGGTTCAAAAATGTCGTTTACCAAGCTCAGAGCGTACACGGGTTGCAGCAGCTTGTACTCCTTGGCGCTATCCAATTGTTTTACGTAAGCTTTCGAAGCATTAAATACAACACGACTTTTGAACGACTCGGTCCACAACATTTGCATCTCAACAATAAACTGCCTACCAGAAGCATCTTTGCACCGTACATCAACTATCGAATTTTTGAGCAGCGGAATTTCGGGAACAAGCTCTGGCGACTGGTATTCGAGCCAAACTATCTTTTGCGAATCATCTAACGGCAGCAGGCTATTCAACAAGCTCATGCACAGATGTGGATGTTCGCCAAAAATCCGTTTAAAGGTCAAATCGTTTTTAGGGTCGAGGTATCGCATGGTGGTGGATTTTGTGCAAAAATACATTTTTTATCCGTATGGTTGGGTGTTGTTCAATTATTTACGATGACTTAGCACCACCACGAATCTTAGCGCTATTGCCGCATTTGGGGTAACATTACGGATCTTCTATTCTGGATTAGATCGACTTTTAAAGCGTTTCTACGAGCGGGTAAAATGCCCCTAGCGGGCAGAATTCTGGCGCGAAAACCAACCAGAAGCGATCACCTTCAAACAGGCACCCTAAAAAACAGGTTGTAACGACTTTCGAATGATGCTAGAAACCTTGCCTTTACAACTTTTGGATCTCTTCCTCGCTGAAACCGGTTAGCTTAGCAATGTCGCCAACAGGTAATCCCATGCCTTTAGCGGTTCTTGCTAGATTTTGCTTTTCTATTGCTATCCCTTCCTTTATCCCTTCTGCTTTACCTTTTTCTTCGGCATCTAAATAGGCAGAACGTTCGGTACGAATGGTGTCCCAATACTTATCGTACTGTTCCAATTGTGCTTTGGTGTACGAGCTATTTTCTAGATATTGTACCGCTTCGGCTATCAACGCCTCTTCTAACAGCTCTTGGGGTATTA
>CAXYUU010000510.1:0-2481 GCA_964292015.1 uncultured Acetobacteroides sp. | reverse complement strand
GTAAATCATTCTTTCGCTGCAAACATACGAGCGGGGGATAATCTTCGAAATGGAGTAGGATCATTTTTAAAAAGCTAAATCCCTGCTGCCCCACCCCACTAGGCCACCATATTTCGGACAACCTTTACAAAACCACCTTTTTTGATAGCTTTGCACCCAGCATCTTGCCGACAGGCACACCGGTACATCGTCGGAATTTTAAGCAAGACAAACATTCTCCCGCATGAAAACACGATACCTGCTACTTATCCTTGGACTACTTGCGACATCAACCCATGCGCAAACCAAATGGATAAACCCGATGAATGCGGGTTTTGCAGTACTACAAGGACAAGCCGGAAATAGTAAACCCACAGGATCAATCCACCGCTTTTCCTGCTGGGTTAAGAAAACGGTTAACCCAAAGATGTGGAAGCCATCCAAAAGTTCAACCGCACTATCCGTGCATTTCTACTCCAACGCACCAAAAATAAAGGTACGATATACCATCGGTAGCGCAGTAGCCACGCAGCACTTGCCGGCAACCGCCATTTCGGGTATCGACCTGTACTCGATCAACAGTAACGGAAGGTGGACCTACCTGAAGGATAGCACCCCGATAGCGAACGATACCATCTGCTACACCTTTACTCCTATAGGAAAAGAGATGAACCATCGGCATGGCTACGAGTATAGGCTATTCCTGCCCCTGTACAACGAGGTAACATGGATGGAGATTGGAGTGCCCGAAAATTCGGAGTTGGAGCTGATTCCGATCCGCAAGGAAAAACCTATTGTAGCCTACAGCACCTCCATCGACCAACGTGCCTGTGCCTCGCACCCGGCTATGGCATGGACCAATATGCTATCGCGCTCGCTGGATAGAACATTCGTAATCCGTGGGCTCCATGGTAACGGGCATTTCGAAAAAGATATGCTTGCCCTTGCAAACGAAAAAGACGCCCTGCTGTACATCATCGACTGCCTACCTGCCCTAACCAAACTAAATGACGAAGAGCTGCGCGAAAAAGTAGGCAAATCGATTGGCCAGCTGCGCAAGAAGCATTCGGCACCTATCCTTTTAGTCGAAAATGCAGGTGGCAACACCAATCCTACCGACACGGCGACCCAACATCAGAATAGAATTTTACGGACGTGTTTCAAGATGCTACAGTCGGATGGCATACCAAATTTACACTACCTATCCAGCAAAGATCTCAAGCTGCCAGCCAACGGTACAGCTGATGGTACTCCTCCCAACGATTTAGGAATGGCCTCCGTTGCGTTGGCATACGAAAAGAAAATTCGTGAAATACTGAAAGAGCCGAAAGGAGACATCTCCACTACACAGCCGGTAAGCCAACGTAGAGAGGCAGACGGGTACGAATGGCTAAAGCGGCACGAAGAGCTGCTGGAAGTAACGCACCACAAATCCACCAAAGCGGTAATTCTGGGTAACTCCATCACCCATTTTTGGGGTGGATGCAAAACCGTATACCGCGAAAATGGAGCCGACAGCTGGAGTAAAACAATGAAGCCCGCCGGATTTCAAAACCTAGGTTGCGGATGGGATCGAATAGAAAATGTACTATGGCGGGTGTACCATGGCGAGCTCGATGGGTTTAACGCCGATAAAGTGGTGGTGATGATTGGCACCAACAACCTTGCATACAATAGCGACAGCGAAATAGTCGAAGGGTTGCGCGTTCTGCTATCGTCCATTAGCAACCGACAGCCAAATGCAGTAGTTAAGCTGGTGGGCATCCTTCCCCGACGAAAACAGGAGGCGAGAGTTGCCAACCTGAACCAGCAACTACTGAAAATGGCAACCAACAACAGGTATCGCTATGTAGATGTCGGGAATCTGCTGCTGCTAGAGAATAAAGCATTGGACGAATCGCTATATACTGATGGCCTTCATCCGAATGAAAAGGGTTATGCCAAAATTGCGAAGGCCATTGCCGAATAGGGAGAACGAATGGCAAAGGGGTAATACGACATAATAAAAATCGATAGGAATTATTGTTTGATGCGCAAGCCATGAAGATAAAGCTGCACCGGCACTAACCAAGTGTATCGCATCATTAGAAGGACAGATAAAAAGCATCCCACCAAAAATAGAAAAGGTCGACACCGTAGCGTCGACCTTTTCTCATATCTCACATCTAAACTCTAGAATCTCTCAATGGCATCCTCAATTTCGAGGGTAAGTACATCGCGGAGTTCGAGTCCCATGGTACGTACCTGTTGTGGCACGATGCTGGCCTGACTCATACCTGGAATGGTGTTGATCTCTATAAAGTAGAGCTTATCGTTGCTGTAAATATAGTCGACACGCACAATGCCTCGGCAGCCCAGCACGTCGTAAATATGCGACGACAGCTCCTGCACCCTTTCCGATACCTCGAAAGATATGCGGGCGGGCGTAATTTCCTCCGACATGCCGGCAGTATACTTCGCTTCGAAGTCGAAGAACTCCGTTTTAGGTACACTTTCGGGAAC
>CAXYUU010000509.1:0-2498 GCA_964292015.1 uncultured Acetobacteroides sp. | reverse complement strand
ACAATAAAAGGAATCTGATGATGAGCCGCAAGGGCGCCAAGTGCCTCGAAATCGGGCACTATGAACGATGGATTTCCGATAGACTCGGCATAAATCGCCTTGGTATTATCGTCGATTAGCTTGGCAAAATCTTCGGGCTTCTCGCTTGCGGCAAAACGAACCTCTATGCCAATGCGGGCAAACGTTACCTTAAACTGATTGTAGCTTCCACCGTATAGGTAGGGCGATGAGACAAAGTTATCGCCCTGCTTTAGGATGTTATTGATGGCAATAAACTGGGCAGCATGCCCCGAGGCAACAGCTAAGGCCGCCACTCCCCCTTCGAGCGCGGCAACACGCTTCTCGAACACATCGGTGGTAGGGTTCATTAAACGAGTGTAGATGTTGCCAAACTCCTTTAAACCAAAAAGGTTGGCAGCATGCTCCGAACTGTTAAAGGTGTACGAGGTAGTTTGGTAAATGGGTACGGCGCGCGAGTTGGTAGCGCTGTCGACCTCTTGTCCGGCATGGACTTGTAGCGTATCGAAATGAAATGTACTTGCAGACATGGTTGAAACGTGGTTGAGATGCAACAAATTGCCATAAGAACCTATGGCTAATTACTTTCACCCTAGCCAAACAAAAACTATTTGGCGTAAAAAGGGTGGAACCCAACAGGAATAGTGGGTATAAGCTGTAAGATATGCGGCAACGTTCTAAACATCGCCAGTACATAATGGGAAGGGGGTATTGCGCAGCTAGCGCATTCGTGGCAGTGTAGCAAAGCTACCTGTTGCCACAGCCGAGAAAAATCGCAGGAATAAAAATTCTGGTTTCATGCTGTTGTTGTTAAATTATAAACCCCTAAAATCTTTGGGTAGGTATTAGCACCATCTCCCCCTGGGGGAAGGTTGCTAGAGTTTCGACGAGCCTATTCTCTCCACTCTTCTTTATAACTCAACAACCCTTTGGAAAGGATTATTGAACTGGCACAAATATACATTTTATATTTATACCACCTAGTATCTTAAAAAAAATATGCAATTGTTTCCATAAGGCCTAATAGCCTTATACATTGATAGCAGGAACCCGATACCGCTTACATATTAGGGCTACTTACGGGCAACACCTACCAGTTTACAAGCTAGCTAAGTGATATTCTCCTCTGCAATGGGTGAAAAAAAAAGTAATTATCCCCCAATTTATACGGGTTGATCCCCTAATTATTGTCCTTTCAACAGATGGACGACCAGATGGGGCAACGGTGCAAGGGCACTGCCAAATAACAATTAGATGTAATCAAAATATGAACGGCATGTACCTAAACGGCCTAAACTTCGACCATTGTAGGCTATTGAAGCTGCTTGGAGGTAAAAGGATGGTTGCCCGATACCGTTACGATGTGGTGGAATCGCAACTGTAGCTACAACGGAGAATTAAATAGCACATCTTTTATTCACTACTGCTAATTTTAATAGTAGGTAATTGTTGAAAATGAATACGTATCGCAATTTGACAGTTATCCTTAATTATGGCTAATATCCTGTGTTTAAATGCTCTAAAAAAAACAACTGTTGATAACTTTTATTTCCTACAATCTATCATTCAGGTTTACATGAAGTGAAAACTTGCTTGCGTTGCGCATACGTTAGCTTACATGACGTTGAAATTAGCTTACATCGCGCATACTTTAGCTTACACGGCCTGAAAAAGTGCTTACATTTCAATCACTCGACCTTACATTTCAATTACTTGACCTTGCATTCCAATCACTCGACTTAAAATACCAAACACTTACCCCTACATTTCGAATAATATAGGCTGCACGCCTCTAACTATAGCTTGCACGACCTGATTAATGGGCTGCACGACCATCACTATACCCTTGCATGACCATAACATTGTCTCGCATACGAGGTACTTCATCAGGTTTTGCCATCACCTCCTTTCGAATATCAACCACCTGGCTTTATATTGCAACTAGCTATGTGCTGCACAATAGGTATGCGGTACGATTTTACGGCTACCCTGCCTTGTACGATCGCCACCACACCTTGCTTGTTATCCTTTTGATAGGAATGGTTAGGTTCTTCGAGTATTAGTCCTTCGATCCTGAAAATATCAGCAGTAATCTTCAGCATTCGAATGAGACTATTGGCGTTATGCTTTTCGCGCCTTCAGGTTCAATCTTATGGCTATATTTTTACTGATTAATACCCCTCCATTTAGCTTGCCGTAAGTTTTTACGCTAAAGCAAATGCAGAATAGGCTATTGGTTAGCTATCTACCGATCATCTCCACAGCTATCGCAGCCGCATTCATGCCCTTTTGCCTTTTCGAATGCCTCCCTACCCTCCGATACCGAAAAGTAGGCCAACCCCAACGCACCAATAGCATCGGCATAGGCAAATCCGGTAAGCTCGTATATAAGGCTCGATACCAGCAGCACAATCGACATGTACACGCACACCTTGGTGCAGTTCGAGTCGGCAATAATAGGTTTCGAGTGCAGCTGCCGC
>CAXYUU010000508.1:0-2513 GCA_964292015.1 uncultured Acetobacteroides sp. | reverse complement strand
GTATGCTGCCTTTCTGGGATTGTTGAAATGGTCGTAGTAGCTTCCCAGCAAATCGTAGGTATAGTACATACGAGGGTTTACCGTTACCAGCTTGGCCAGCGAGTCGCTACAAAGGAGCTTATCCTCCTTAATCGATCGCTTTACCTGCTTAACCAACGCTCGGTACGCCAGCACTCGGGGGTAGTCGTTGGTGATATAATCTTCATTTGCAGCAATTGCCCGTTTCGAATCCACCAGCTCGCGGCTAAAGTTGGGGCTTGCAAATATCTTCTTTAAGTTGTAGCATACCATCTTCCCATCCTGCCAAGGGGTTGTAGACACCCACATAAGCCCCTCTTTGGGTTTAAAGATCACGGAGTGGTGACCGATGGACTGGTTTAACGACTCCTCGTTGCTTAATCCAACATCCTGGCCCTTATTCCCCATGCGATCGCGTAAAATTGCAGCAGCGTCGGCCGGCGTTAACCCCTGCCTACCCTCTAGCAGCTTTTCGATACGCTTATAGCGGTATGGGCTATCCGATTTCGCGATGTTCTCCCTATTCTTTTCGTCGTTGCGAAAGGTAGCGGACTGGTAGTGGTTGGTACAAATAATGCGATCGGACTTGCTCTCGAAAAGGCCTATTTGCGAAGGAGTTTTCTCTATGATAGCCGCCTTACCATCCTTTGCCGATCCAATAAGCAGCGATTCGGAAACGAAGGTGTGCCGCTTTTGTGCAATGGCGTACGCTTCGCTAATGGTAGAGGCGTACTGCAAAATCTCGCGGGCAAGAATGGATATGGGCATCGCTGCAGAGGTGGGCATATCGCCCTTTGCCGCGTTGATGGTTACGGTAAGGCCCTGCTCATTCATTCCCGATACAACTCCCACCATGCCAGGCCAGCATACCGAAGCATACTTGTACCCCTTTGTAGGATTCACAAACAGGACGAGCTTGTTCTTGGCAAAATCGTCGCCAACATAAAAGTCGAAATTTCGACCAATAAGAAGTGTCGAATCCTGACTCATTGCGCCCCAGGTGGCAAAGGAGCTACATCCCACCAGCATGTACTCCTGCATGGTATGGCCGATATCGTGAGCCGCATGGTAGTTAAGCTGACGCTCGTAGGGTGTTCCTATAAAGTTGTACTCGTTCGAGCAGGAGAGCGAGATGCCGTAAATCTCGTTCCTGAACTCCTCGGGAATATACTGACCCAAATTTCGGTTGAACAGAACGATGAAGTAGCGCAGAAACTTCAGGTAGCTTTCCGATGGAACAATCTCCTTAATCTGATCTACAAAGACCTTCTCCTGATAGCAGAGCAAATCGCCCGATAGACGGCCAAAGGCCGTTCCCCGGTCTAAAGGCTCGCCATGTATATATCCCTCCCAAAGTCCGCTTTCGCTATGTCGAAGGTAGTTGCCATTGCATGCCCTAAACCCACTAGTATCCGACACCGGATAGCTTTTTAGATTAACCTTAGCCGTTGGTGTTCCCATATCGGCACCGAGGTAAAGCACGGTTAGCCACAATACAATAATCATCAAAACTGCTGCTAATCCAACAACAAGTACCTTAACTACTTTTTTCATTGCTAAACCTCTCCAATTTTTTTCGCTAAATACTCTTTGCCTAGTAATTCCGAACAGGTTAACGTGGCGGTAAGCGTAACGCCCAATGCCCCATGAACATTTAGATTCTGTCCTGTAAGAAGTAAATTTTCAATCTTAGTTCGCGATGGAATAAGCGACACCAGCGGATTTTTATAATTTTTGGTCATACCGTAGGCCGAGCCTTCGGGGATAGCCGTATAATCGCGGTAGGTTAGTGGGGTTGCCGTGTGTATAGCCTCCACATTACCTCTGATATTGGAAATATACTTAGCCGTAAAATCGAGCAGCTCCGCCGCTTTCGCCTGCTTAAACTCCTCGTAGGGAATCCCCCGTCGTCCAATCCGAGAATCGCTCCACTGCTCCACCTCGTCGAAATACATCGGGCAAAGTACGGTAACCACATCGGCAAATTTTTCGTTCTGGCTGTTCGCCTGATTGCAAACAAGAGCAAACTTTACGCTCTTGTCCTCGGGGTGTGCCGTTGCATACCAGGCATCGTTACCCCCATGCAGGTAGTAGTTGCTATTTTTATACGGGAAGCTCCCCTTTTTCATTATCAGGTACAGGGTAAACAACCCGTAGGAGTTGGGTATCGAGTTCATTCGGGTTAGATACGCCTTCTTTACCTCTTTTGTCTTTTCTACCAGATTCAGCGTAGTTGCAGGGTGCAAGTTCGAGATAAAGTACTTCGCCTCGATGTGCTCCGTTCCGTTTACCTCCACGGCGGTAATCTTACCGCTAGCAACCACAAACCGGGTAACCTCGCTATTACGAAATACATCGCCACCATTCTTTCTGATCACCTCCACAAGGGCATCGGCAACGCTTTGCGTACCATCGACAATGTGGTAGGCCCCATCGATATTCGAGCCGTCAATCATGGCATGATGGTAGAGGGTAGAGGAATCGCGGGCACCGCC
>CAXYUU010000507.1:0-2521 GCA_964292015.1 uncultured Acetobacteroides sp. | reverse complement strand
CGTCCTAAAAAAGTTGTCAGCTTATAACACCAACCACCCCGCCCTACGGGCACCTCCCGTTACAGACGGGAGTAATTTGCTCCGATTACAAATTGCGCCAAGGGGCAAGTTCTCCATATACCTAACAGTAGTGTACATTCGTTGTAAGGAGTTGAGGGTAACGGCAAAATTAGCACATGGCGTACTCCCCTCCTTAAAAAAAGAGGGGTCGGCGAAGCCGGGGGTGGTTCGTCTCGGCTTCCGCACCAATACTCGATACTTCTCTGCAGCTTGCCAGCTGTGCTATTCAACCACGTTGTGGTTGCCTACTGCGCCGTTCCGCTTCCCCGAGTTTCACTCGGGGCTACTCAATTTGAAGCCCTTTCGGGCTTCGTGAGGCAAAAAAATAACGATTATCTACCTCTAAAATCCTGTACAAGTGCTGTAGATAGTAGCTACGGTAGCACAATCCCGAAGGGATTGAATTTGAATAGCCCCGCATGCAATGCGGGGTACCCATGCCTCCTACTACAACAACCGCGCAGCGGTTGAATGTGGAGGAGGAAGGTCGTCTCGTCCTAAAAAAGTTATCTGCTTATAACATCAACCACCCCGCCCTACGGGCACCCATCCTTGGTAAGGAGGGGAATAGCTCCGAATAAGCTTAGTGACTAGATAAAAATCATACATCTTTTGAATAGCTGAATTTGAGAGTGAAGCACAACGTACAATCAGCTCGATTGCACCCGCATTACGGGAGGTGCCCATAGGGCGGGATGGTTCTGAATGATAAAAATCAACCTATTCAAATCAAAATTTAGCTAGCCCTCTAGTCAAATCATAAACGCGAAATCCCTAGACAACCCAACGATTTGCTGCCCGATGTTGTATCATTTTGCTATCTTTACCCCAATTTTTTAAGCAGCTAAATATTTCGCCAGATGAACTTTGTTGAAGAACTTTCATGGAGGGGCATGATCCAAGATATGATGCCCGGAACCGAAGACCTACTAGCAAAAGAGATGGTTTCGGCCTACGTGGGCATCGACCCAACGGCCGACTCGCTCCACATTGGCCACCTGGTAGGCGTGATGATGCTCCGCCATCTTCAGCGCAACGGCCACAAGCCGTTGGCTCTTATCGGTGGTGCAACCGGTATGATTGGCGACCCATCGGGTAAATCGGTAGAGCGTAACCTGCTCGACGAAACCGCCCTTCACCACAACCAGGAGTGCATCAAGCAGCAGCTGGCCAAGTTCCTCGACTTCGATAGCGATGTGCCCAACGCCGCCGAGATGGTGAACAACTACGACTGGATGAAGAACTTCTCGTTCCTGGATTTCATCCGCGACATCGGCAAGCACATCACCGTAAACTACATGATGAGCAAGGATTCGGTAAAGAAGCGCCTCACCGGCGAGGCTCGCGACGGCATGTCGTTTACCGAGTTTACCTACCAGCTCGTTCAGGGATACGACTTCCTGCACCTATACCAGCATAAAAACTGCAAGCTGCAGATGGGCGGATCGGACCAGTGGGGTAACATCACCACCGGAACCGAGCTGATACGCCGCAAAACCGGCGGAGAGGCATTTGCCCTTACCTGTCCGCTTATTACCAAGGCCGATGGTGGCAAGTTTGGGAAAACCGAAACCGGCAACATCTGGCTTTCGCCCAAGTACACCTCGCCCTACAAGTTTTACCAGTTCTGGCTCAACGTATCCGACCAGGATGCCGAGAAGTACCTCAAGATATTCACCTTTATCGCCAAGGACGAGTACGAGCAGCTCGTGGCCGCACACCTCGAGGCACCGCACACCCGCCTGCTCCAAAAGCGCCTAGCTCAGGAGGTAACCGTCATGGTTCACTCCGAGGACGACTACAACGCTGCGGTGGAGGCCTCGCAGATACTCTTTGGCAACGCCACCGCCGATGCGCTGGTTAAGCTCGACGAGGAGACCTTCCTGTCGGTATTCGAAGGGGTACCCCAGTTCGATATCGACAAATCGGCACTCGACGCCGGCATCAACATCGTAGAGCTGCTGGCCACCAGCACCGCCGTTTTCCCATCGAAGGGCGAAGCGCGCAAGATGGTACAGGCCGGCGGGGTAGGCATCAACAAGAGTAAGGTAGATGCGGTAGACGCCAGCATCACCTCCGAGAGCCTGCTCAACGGTAAGTTCCTGCTGGTTCAGAAGGGCAAGAAGAACTACTACATCATCAAGGCGCAGTAATTCTTTATCAAGATAGACTTTGCAGAGGGCATTCCGGAGGCGGGATGCCCTCTCTCGTTATCCGTCAGCTAAAGCTGACGGCAATGGATTGGCGACGCTACTCAACAACAGTGGTATCACGACACACGACACCAGTATCGCGAAGGACACCCCAAAATTTAAGAATCGGTTGAATAGTATCATTCAGAACCACCCCGCCCTACGGGCACCCCTCCTTGCTAAGGCAATGTCATTGAGCTAAGCACGAAACTCTATCAGCGCTGTCATTCCGGGCTTGTCCCGGAATCTTCAGATCGACGTAGTCAAAC
>CAXYUU010000506.1:0-2529 GCA_964292015.1 uncultured Acetobacteroides sp. | reverse complement strand
ACAACCACCCCCTCTAGCCAACCACATCGGCTAGCAAGAAACTGTAGCACCTCGTCTTCCGGAATGCCATCCGACTTCGCTATGAGTTGGGGGATAACCAACGATGGGTTGTGGCAGTAGCCACACCTAAAGTTACATCCTTGGGTAAACACTACCGCCACCATGCGGCTATCCCAATCAATGAAGCTCTGCTTCAGTAGTCCTCCTATGCGCATTGGTTCTCCTCCTTAAATGTTGGATACTGTAAACAGCTTCCGGTCGGCAAACTCCTGCTGCTTACCTTCGTTCCACTGGCTTACCGGCCGCATGTATCCCACTATTCGGCTATACACCTCGCTCACACCTCCGCAAGTAGGACAAATGGCGTGTTCACCCTGCAGGTAGCCATGCGAAGGGCAAATGCTAAATGTTGGTGAGATGGTAATGTACGGCAGCTTGTAGCTCCCGGTAACCTTTCTTACCAAATTTTTGGCAGCAGAGGCTGTCATCCCGCTATCGCCCGTAAAAATATGAAGTACAGTACCCCCTGTATATAGTCCTTGAAGATCATCCTGCAGGTTGAGAACATCAAAGATATCGCTGCTATACCCCACTGGTAGCTGGGTCGAATTGGTGTAGTAGGGTTGCGCCCCCTTTACAAATTGATCCTGGTTGGCCACAATAATATCAGGGTAAAGACTCGTATCAATACGCGCAAAACGATACGCCGCACTCTCGGCAGGCGTGGCCTCAAGGTTGTATATGCTACCTGTCTCCTCCTGTAGCTGCTCAAGAATCATGCGCATGAAATGCATTACCCGCTTTGCAAACAGCTGCCCATCAGGATGTGCAATGCCTACGCCTAAAAAGTTCAAACAGCACTCGTTCATCCCATTAATGCCTATGGTAGAAAAATGGTTTTGCCAGTAGCACCCAAACCGTTCGCGGATATTACGGAGGTAGAATTTCGAGTAGGGGTATAACCCTTCTTCAGTATGCTTCTCTATCGTCTTACGCTTTATTTCAAGGCTATCCTTGGCTAGCGTCATGTAGCTTTCTAGCCGCTGAAAAAACTCCTCCTCGCTAGCCGACTCGTATCCTAACCGGGGTAGGTTTATGGTAACAACACCCACCGATCCCGTAAGCGGATTAGAGGCAAAAAGCCCGCCCCCTCGTCGATTCAGCTCGCGCTTATCGAGCCGAAGCCTACAGCACATGCTGCGCACATCGTCGGGCTTCATATCCGAGTTTACAAAGTTCGAAAAGTAGGGTATGCCATACTTTGCGGTCATCTCCCAGATACCCTCATATTCGGGTTGATCCCAGTCAAAATCAGGCGTAATATTGTAGGTGGGTATTGGAAACGAAAATAGGCTCCCGGCAGCATCGCCCTCACTCATCACCTCGGCAAAAGCCTTGTTAAGCAGCGTCATCTCCTGCTGGTAGCTACCATAAACGCTCTCCTGCAATTCGCCACCCCATACTACTGCCTCGTCCTTTAAAAAGTCGGGTACAATAAGGTCCATGGTGATGTTGGTAAACGGCGTTTGAAAGCCCACCCGGGTTGGTACGTTAAGGTTGAAAAGAAACTCCTGCAACGCCTGCTTCACCTGCTGGTAGTCGAGGTCGTCGAAGCGAATGTATGGAGCTAAAAAAGTGTCGAAGTTGGAGAAAGCTTGCGCCCCTGCGGCTTCTCCCTGCATGGTGTAGAAGAAGTTTACAATTTGCCCAAGAGCGGTTCTGAAGTGTTTGGCCGGTCTGCTTTGCGCTTTGCCGTCAACCCCTTTAAACCCAGTTAGCAGCAAATCCTTCAAATCCCACCCAACGCAGTATACGCTAAGAAATCCCAGATCGTGTATGTGAAAGTACCCCTGCTTATGGGCGTTGGCAATGCTTTCGGGATACAGCTTGTTGAGCCAGTACTGCGAGGTAATCATCGTGGAAATATGCTGGTTAAGACCTTGCAGGGAGTAGCCCGAGTTGGCACTCTCCTTAATCCTCCAGTCGTCCAGCTTTAGGTAGCTGTCCATAACCTCAATATTACTAAACAGCTCCTTTATATTTCGGAGCTGCTCGTGCTGCTTACGGTAGAGCAGGTAAACCTTCAGCACGTCGAAATCGCTATAGGTAAAAAGGGTTTGCTCCACGCAATCCTGCACCTGCTCCACGGTAGGCTTCCCATCGGTACAAACATCCGATAGCTTTTCGAGTACCTGTTGGCAAAGGCGGTACGCCTGCTTGCGGTTGGGCTTTCCTAAGGAACGCATCGCCCTAAATAGGGCATGCTCAATTTTGCTTGCGCTAAAAGGAACCTGTTCGCCATTACGCTTTACAATGGTCGAAAAAAGAAGTTCACCATTCATACTCATAGTATTAATGAAGTTGATAAATGGTAACTTACGGGTAAGTAAAACTACTTGGAAGGTACAAGTATTCTATCGCCTTTCTCCCGAAAGCTACGAATTATGTGTATCTGGCAGGTCTTCTGGCTTGTTCAACCTCGCTACAGCCTTCCCGTTTCCTTGGGCGAAACAGTGGCCCTTTGTAGAG
>CAXYUU010000505.1:0-2529 GCA_964292015.1 uncultured Acetobacteroides sp. | reverse complement strand
TGGTTACCCCAAAGGCGTACGATCTGAATCCCGACAACTTTGTCGATTTCTTCAAGAAGGAAATTGAGGCCTACAAGAATAAAAAGTAGCTTATACCCAGCATAAAAAAAGGCGTCCTATCGGGCGCCTTTTTTTATGCAATACATTCACAGCATTCCACCACTACTTGCCCTTAATTGGATAGTAGGCAGCCTTAGCCATATCCTTTACCGTTTTAAACTTTACCGGAGGGTTAAGCTCCTTGGCAAGGAACTGGTACACCTTTAACCGTATCTCGCGCGATTGCGCAGGGTCTATTCTATCGAAGGAGTGCCCACCAGGAACATCCTTATAAATTTCGTACTCGAACTTCTTACTCTCGGCCTTTAACGATTTCACCAGCTGCTCCACCTCCAGTACGTTTACATCGTCGTCGTTGGTGTTCGATTGGATTAGCAGGGGTGTATTCTTGAACCGATCTACATTCCATGCTGGCGAACGGCGACGGTATTCGGCAATGTCTTCCTGTGCGGTTTTACCAATGTGGTAGTCGGCCGAGAACAGGTCGCGATACTTATCGTCGTAGTATCCCATACGCGAGATCAGATCAGACACCGGCACCCCGGCGTAGCCCACCTTGTAGTGCTCGGCATGGTCGTACAGGTTAAACAGGGCAATTAGCCCGCCATGGCTCCAGCCAACAATACCAACCCGACTTCGATCCACAAAGTCGTAGTTCTCGCACATGTACTCGCGACTGGCATCCACATCGTCGACCTCCAAACCGCCATAGTCTATCTTTCTCCAAAAGTCCTTTCCGTAGCCGTTGCTGCCACGATACTCCGGTGCCACCACAATATACCCCTGAGCCATGAGCTCGCGAATGATGTGCACATGGTAGGTCCCAAAATTACCATGTACCCCACCATGAGGCAGCACAATTAGCGGGTATTTCTTGTCGAGATCGATACCGTTAGGAATAAAGACGTACGACCAGAACTTAACCGGGTTCTTTGCCCCCATTGCGGTAGTATTTTTGGACTTGACCGATGCGGGGCCACAGATGTATACCTTATCGACAAAGGCCACATCCTGCATACGCGAAAACCATAAGTTGTCGTCGGCAATCTTTTCCAGCGCATCGAACCGATGCTCGTAATCGGCAACGGTTTCCTTAAGCGACTTGATCTCCTTTTTAAGACCATCGACATCCTGCCCAAAACATGGGGCAAATAGTAGTAGCAGGGAGCTAAAAGCAAGAACTTTTTTCATGCGTAACTAGATGTTTGTGCTGGTCGCCGGTAGCTGCATGATAAGTATTCAGCAGCATTGATGAATATTTGGTATCATGCTCGCTTCATGGTTCGAGCAGCGAGGTTAGCGATATAGCGTAGCTAGTATATAACAATCATTAGCAGGTAAAGCAGGGCAACACAAAGTACCGAGGCTCCAATGTGGTAGAACAGCTTGTAGCTGTCGCCGATAAATACGTTAGCAAGTAACGCGTTGCGGCTAGCGAACTTGCCGATACCACAAATCAGCAGGCTGTCGATAACCAGCCCCAAGATAAGCGCCCAGTAAAACTTATCGAGGATATCGAAAAAGCTGCCATCTATCGCCTTTACGTAGGATACGAGTGCTAAGTAGGATGCCATTAGGGTCATTATGGCCAAAACAGCAACGTACAGGTAGGATAAATGGATAGATCGTACTTTCATTACTACAGCAAATTTTAATGCAAGATTTTGGGTAAAGACAAATCGCGGCGACACCACCATATCGGTAAAATGAAAATATGGCCTCCGCCACAGCTATCCGAAAAGTTCGGCCATCAAACAGGATGGAAGCTACAGTCACAGCTCAAATATAAGTAGACGTTCGCAAACCGATTGCCTCATCAAACCCATGTAAAAATAGTCTGATTTTGCGTCATCTCATAATAATGGCGGACGAAGTATTGCCATAAACCGTCCAATGGTGGCAACACTAGCGCTGGAGGAGATAAAAAAACAGGGATATCTCCTACTTTCCAAAAACAAGGAGAGGTAAAAATAATTGACGATAATCAGAATGGCGCAGGTAAAGTGGCCCACCTGATGGGCATCGGATGTGCAATACGATGGTAACAGCAGGCTAGACATCCAGCTATCTTACACTGTTGCTACAAAACTACGCACCACTAAGTGGTACAAGTGGTGCTATAATCTCCACCATCAGCTTAGGGAGCCATTCCCCGACACACCAAATGTCAATTCCGAAGTTCGGGTTAATCTTCCAATGACGATGGAATTAGCTTCCTGTGTGTAGAAAGCTACCTTCAACATCACAAGAAATGGTTTCCTGTGTGCAGGAAACTACTTCCGGCGTCGCAAGAATTGATTTCCTGCGCGCAGGAAACTACTTCCGGCGTCACAAGAATTGATTTCCTGCGCGCAGGAAACGACCCCGGCGTCACAAGAATTGATTTCCTGCGCGCAGGAAACGGCCCCCGCGTCACAAGAAATGGGGTCCTGCGCGCAGGGAACCACTTCCCGCGGCACAAAAAAAAAA
>CAXYUU010000504.1:0-2531 GCA_964292015.1 uncultured Acetobacteroides sp. | reverse complement strand
CATGTATATAACCGTTTTAGGCATCCCAGTACTTACCTCTATGAGCAGTTTTACCTGAGAGTAGACCGCTTTTAGGTCTTTAGGGAAGAGCTGTATTTCCTGAACCGATACCCCTGCTTCCCTTTTTACGCCCCTATACTTGTACTTGAAATCGGTTAGATAGGCATTAAAGAGTTTTACCGGATTATTCAGAATGCTAGGATCGTTGGGATTGACATTTTGAACGTTTACCTCTCCAACCTCCTTTACATGTGTCCAGCGAGTTTTGCCGTTACTATAGATGTCGTTAGCTTTCATGTTTATCCTAAACATGCTACCCTTCAGTATCATCTTACCCGGCTGGGTATCGTTTACCTTATCCTTCCTATTGTTAAGCGTAAGCGTAAACTCGGCGGTTATGGTACTATACGATTTTGTTTTATCCGAAAGTCGATCGAGTATTTCTTTTGCATCGCGGTCTTGCGCCGTAGCGGCACCAACAACAAGAGTTGCCAGTGCAACAAAAAGTAGCTTCTTCATGTATGCTATCTATTATTTAAGTCGGTTAAAAGATGCTCGAGACTCAGCTCGTCCATAATAAGCACCTGACGAGCCTTGCTCCCTTCGAATGGGCCAACAACACCTGCCGCTTCGAGCTGATCGATAAGACGACCGGCCCGGTTGTAGCCAATACTAAACTTACGCTGAATAAGCGAGGTAGACCCCTGCTGGTTCATTACAATAAGACGAGCGGCTTCGTCGAATAGCGCATCGCGCTTGTCTAGATCGACACTTGCGGCGGCATCGCCTTGGCCTTCGGGAATGTACTCGGGTAGCAGGTAGGCTGTTGGGTAGGCACGCTGGTTACCTATAAAATCGGTAATGCGCTCCACCTCGGGCGTATCCACAAAGGCACACTGCACACGGGTGAGGTCGCTTCCGTTGGATACGAGCATGTCGCCTCGCCCAATAAGCTGGTTGGCACCCGGCTGGTCGATAATGGTACGCGAGTCGATCATCGACGATACCCTAAAGGCAATACGCGCTGGGAAGTTGGCCTTAATTACCCCCGTAATAATATTGGTGGTTGGACGCTGGGTGGCAATCACCAGGTGGATACCAATGGCACGTGCCAGCTGCGCCAAACGGGCAATAGGCATTTCGATTTCGCGACCAGCGGTCATGATAAGGTCGGCAAACTCGTCGATTACCACCACGATGTAGGGTAGGAAGCGGTGATCGTTGTTCGGATTTAAACGGCGCGAAATAAACTTCTCGTTATACTCCTTTATATTACGCACCTGCGCCTTTTTGAGCAGGTCGTAGCGGCTGTCCATCTCCATACAGAGCGAGTTCAGCGTGTTGATTACCTTTTGCGTATCGGTGATAATGGCATCGTCGGCATCGGGAATCATGGCCAGGAAGTGGCGCTCAATCTTGGAGTAGAGCGTTAGCTCCACCTTCTTAGGGTCGATCATCACCAGCTTAAGCTCCGAGGGGTGCTTCTTGTACAGAAGCGAGGTAAGGATGGCGTTTAGCCCAACCGACTTACCCTGTCCGGTTGCCCCAGCCACCAAAAGGTGGGGCATCTTGGCCAAATCGACCACGTATATTTCGTTGGAGATGGTTTTACCCAAGCCAATAGGCAGGTCGAACTTCGACTCCTGAAACTTTGCCGACTTAAGAATGGAGAGCATCGACACCACATCGGGCTTTTGGTTGGGCACCTCGATACCGATAGTTCCCTTTCCGGGAATTGGCGCAATGATACGAATACCCAGCGCAGCAAGGCTCAGCGCGATATCATCCTCCAAGTTTTTAATCTTCGAAATTTTAATACCCGGTGCTGGAATAATTTCGTACAGCGTTACCGTTGGCCCGGTTGTGGCCTTTATACTCTCGATTTGTATTTTATAGTGGCCAAGCGTGCTCACAATTTTCTCCTTGTTGGCCATTAGCTCCTCTTCGGAAACGCGATGGTTCGACTTGTAGTCCTCGAGCAGCTCGATTGGGGGACGCTGGTACGACGAGAGCTCCAATGTTGGGTCGTACAGCTCGCTATTAATCATATCGTCGGTGGCCTCCTTCTCTTCGGCTGTTTGCTCGACCAAAAACTTAACCTTGCTATCGCCAAGAACAATGGGCTCGAGCTTTTCGCGAGGCTCCTCCTTAACTTCGAACGGATTGGGCGATACAAACGAGCTTACCGGGAATGCGGCCGACTCGTTGAAATCCTCCTTCTCCGTGGGGTACTCCTCCTCTTCGTGATCGCGAACGATGGTAAAGGTAGCGGCCTTTGCCTGCACGGTTTCGGTAGCACGAACAATGGGCTTTTCCTTAACCATCGGCTTAAGCTTAGCCTCTTCGTTACGCACCTCGGTTTGCACTACAGCCGGCTCGTTGTCGAACGTTTCGGCAGTTGCCTCGACCGGCTTTGGCTTAAACAGATCGGAAACCGACCCAAAAAAGCGGTTGATATAAAATATGGTATCCCGATTAACCGATATGGCGTAAAGAATAATGGCAAACACCAGCACAAACAAGGTTCCTAA
>CAXYUU010000503.1:0-2533 GCA_964292015.1 uncultured Acetobacteroides sp. | reverse complement strand
GTGGCCGTACAGGATGTTTGGTCGCTCGGTTTTCACTGGGAACCGTATACGGCGTCGAAAGGATTTGTGGAGGTATACGACGAAAATGCCTTTGGATATGGCCACGAAGCCGTAATCCGAACTCGCTACAGCTCCGAAAGAAGCCCTGCTACCGGATTCGAAGCGTACTACACCATCAACAATATTGGACCCGAGATCGTAAAGATTAAATTTGGGGCTGCCCGCTACTTCGACCTTCGAAATCTTATTTTCGACGTGCAGAAAGATTACTACTTTAAAAGTAACTACGCATACGGGCTCACCCTACAGAAATACCGCGACATCATCCCGCTTTACCACAAGAAAGAGCCCTCGCTATTTGACGAAAACCTCAACGAAATTTGGGTTGGGCAAGGCTTTCCGCTGTACTGCCTTCACCAGTTCGACATAACGAAACCGCACCTGTACGTTGCCGCAAGAATTAGCAACACCCAACTTCACGGCAACCAGCAGGTGTCGGCAGTGGAAAATCCAATGTTTCAAAACAAGACGGTTTACCTTGGCTCTATCGCTATTGCCAAACAGTGGTACAACCAAACCAAGCTGCTGCTGGGATACGGACGCACCGAGGATATTCCATCGGGCTACAAGGTAGAGCTGGTGGGCGGTATCGAAAAGGGGGCCTACGACACCCGCCCCTACGCTGCGCTAAAAACGTCAAGAGGCGGAATATTCGAAGCCGGCTACCTATCGGCATACGCCGAGGCTGGCAGCTACGTAAAAAGCGACAGCCTGCAACAGGGCTCCATAAAAGCCGGGATGTTCTACTACTCGAACCTTCTTCGGCTGGGCTTGTACCGCTTCAGGCAACTGGTGAGCATCGACTACACCCACGGCTTTAACCGCCTTAAGGGATTTGGCGAAAGCCTCTACCTCGACGACAACAACGGCAGCTACAACGGCATCAGAGGCTATGTGGGCGACAGCGTAACCGCCCAAAGCCGGATTGGCCTGCATCTCGAAACCATAGCCTACTCGCCCCGCACGATATGGAACTTTAAGCTTGCCTTTTTCGGATACTCCGATTTCGCCTGGCTGAGCGCCTCGAACAGCAACCCCTTCAAAGGCCCCATATACAACGGATTTGGCTTTGGGGTGCGAATTAGAAACGAAAATTTAGCCTTCAAAACCTTCACCATTCGCCTCGGTTTTTACCCCCGCGTTCCAAGGGGAGGTGCTACCGACTTTTTCGACATGTCGGGTACCGATAGGCTTCAGCTAAGTGGCTTCAAGCCGAGCAAGCCCGACTTTGTGCCCTTCCAAAATCCGAGGTAGGATACCAAAAAAGTATCACGATATCCGTATCACGACACACGACAGAACCGCTTACGCACGATAGGTTCTCTTCGGATGAGCCAACCGGTACAGGAATGGAGAACCCGATATCTTCGGACGAGCTAATACGGACGTAAATCGATAGCCCAAACTCTTCGGATGATACAACACAAACGTAAAACAATATCACTAGCTCTTCGGACGATATAACACAAACGTAAAACAACATCACTAGCTCTTCGGACGATATAACACGAACGTAAAACAACATCACTAGCCCTTCGGACGATATAACACAAACGTAAAACAATATCACTAGCTCTTCGGACGAGTTAACACAAACGTAAAACAACATTACTAGCTCTTCGGACGATATAACACAAACGTAAAACAATATCACTAGCTCTTCGGATGAGCTAATACGAACGTAATTCGAGAACACTAGCTCTTCGAATGAGCTAATCGGAACAGAAAACGAAAATCCGACAGCTACGGTTGATCCATTGCACCCATTAAACGACAACAGAAATCGTACGAAGAAGAATACCCCATAACCGAACAACATCCCTCCGTTATTTAGGAGCTTTACGTACATTTGCGGCATGAAGGAAGTGTTATCGGGCCAACTCCTTGAGGTTAAAAAGCAGCTGCTTGCTTGGGGAAGCCAATTCGACGTATTTACGCTGCTCGACAGTAACGAGCTGTCAAACAATCCAACCGAAACCGAGCTGGGGCAGTACCAGCTCGTGCTGGCCGCAGGTGTCGAGGCCGAGCTGGGCGAATCGCCAACCCCCTTCGACGACCTACAGGCATTCGTACAGGATCGGTACGCCTTCGGATTTCTGGGGTACGACCTAAAAAACTACCTCGAGGAGCTGACATCGAACAACCTCGACGGGGTAACCTTTCCCGACATCCACTTTTTTATCCCCATGCACATCATCGCCGCCGATGGTAACGGCCAGCTGACGGTGCTGAAGTCGAGCACCAAGGCGGAGGTTCTGCTCCACGAAATCGGATCGCCCCAGTGGAGCCCCAGCCGCCATACCCCCGTTACGGTACAGAGCCGAATAAGCCACGACGAGTACATCGACACCATCCTTCGGGTTAAGGCGCACATCTGCAGGGGCGACATCTACGAGATGAACTTCTGCCAGGAGTTCTTTGCCACCGAAGCCAACATCGACCCCATAACCACCTATATCGACCTGGCCACGCT
>CAXYUU010000502.1:0-2540 GCA_964292015.1 uncultured Acetobacteroides sp. | reverse complement strand
GGGACAAGCCCGGAATGACAGCGCTGATTGAGCTTCGTGCTTATCTTAATGACATTGCCCCCTTCCCCCCATTCCGCATACAACACCGTAGTTCCGCATACTTGCATGGTTATTCCTCGTACTTGCGTAGCTTTTCCCCGTTCTCGCATAGTTTTTCCTCAATCTCTCATAGTTTTTCCTCGTTCTTGCAATGTTTTTCCTCAAACTCTAATTATTTTTTCTACATCTCGCATAGTTTTTCCTCAATCTCTCGTAGTTTTTCTTCAATCTCGCATAGTTTTTCCTCAATCTCTCATAGTTTTTCCTCAATCTCGCATAGTTTCTCCTCAATCTCTCATAGTTTTTCCTCAATCTCGCGTAGTTTTTCCTCAATCTCGCATAGTTTTTCCTCGTTCTTGCAATGTTTTTCCTCAAACTCTCATTGTTTTTTCTACATCTCGCATAGTTTTTCCTCAATCTCTCATAGTTTTTCCTCAAACCCGAATTGTCTTTCCCCGCTCTCGCGTAGTTTTTCCCCGTTCTCGCATGGCAATTTTCCACACTCACCCCCACCGCTCAAACGTCAGCAGCAGCACTGCATAAAACCATACCCACCCCCATTAGCATACGAAGTGCACCAAGCCTTTTCCCGATACCCTTCGCATAGCAAGCAGGCAGTCCGTACAATTTAGGCGAGGAGCAACCCGTAATTCGCCCACAAAGTAGCCTACAACCAAACCACATTAAGGCATCAGGCACTGTAGCCATACCAAACCAGCAGGAATACCCCGATCCACCAAAGCCGAAAATCTACCATGCAAGCAACCTGCTACCAAATAAAAAATAGTTATTTACGCACCAAATAGTATGATGCTCAAATTTTCAGTTCCTCTTTTTTCAGATATCTTTGTCCCTTCTAATCCAAAAAACAAACAGGTGAAAAAGTTACTTCTAATTGCTGCTGCTGCCATTACCTCATTAAGCACGTTAGCACAAGGCGATGATATAAAAGTGAAGATTACAGGATTTGTAAAGGCCGACCACTGGATTGACTCTCGTAAAAATACGGACGGTGTTGACGGACTTTTTGTTTACTACCCAATGCCATCGTCACTCGATGCCAACGGCCAAGACCTAAACAAGGTTGTTACCACCAACTTCTCGGCGCTATCAACCAGACTTCGCTTTAACATTGCCGGACCCGACCTTTTTGGCGCAAAAGCCAACGCCATTGTGGAGGCCGATTTTACCGGAACCAACGATGTTGCCCTTCTTCGTCTTCGCTTGGCAAACCTTACGCTCAGCTGGGAAAAGTCGATGCTGGTTATTGGTCAGGCATGGCATCCGCTCTCCATTCCACAATTTTTGCCTCGCACTATCTCGCTAAATACGGGAGCACCATTCCAGTGCTTTAACCGTAATCCGCAGCTTACCTACACCTACAAAATTGGCGACGGATTCAAATTTCTAGGATCAATCAACTACCAGTGCGGCTACGAAAGCATTGGGCCTAATGGCAAAAGCTCCATCTACCTACGAAATGCCGTTATACCAAACCTCGACTTTCAGCTAAGCAAAACCTTTGGCAAGTCTACCATCGGGGTGGCATACGACTTCAAAATGCTCCGTCCAAACGTGTACAACGAAGTCGAAAAAGTCGACATCTATGGCAGCAAGGCCAAGTACAAGTACGTAAACGACAACACCGTTAAATCGCACTCCATCCTAGGATATTACAACTACACCTCCGACAAGCTATTCGTTCTGGCCAAGCAGCTGTACGGTCAAAACCTTACCGAATTTTTGATGCAAGGCGGCTTTGGCGTTTCCGAAATCGATCCTGCAACTGGCGTTCAAAAGTATGCCGCATCAAAGGGGTCATCAACACTTATCAACTTCAGCTACGGCACCAAGTATCGCATTGGCGGAACCTTCGGATATCTCAAAAACAACGGTTTTACCTCCAACGTAAAGGAGGGCTATTCGTACGGTCGCGCGCTAGATCTTCAGAAGATGATTCGCATCGCACCAAACTTCATGTACGTGTATAAAAATTTCCAGCTAGGTTTCGAAGGCGAATTTAACCGTGCCAGTTGGGGCACTGTTAATTACGCGGATAAAGGAAAAGTGATTAATGCTAAAGAGGTAGATGGGTTTAGATTTTTAACTTCCCTACAGTATAATTTTTAGCATTTAATTCAATAATATTTTTTTCTTTGCATTACAATATATAAACCTATCCATTTAAAGACAACGTGATGAGGGATAATGCAGCTAAACTTTCTAAGAAGTACGCTTTTTACCTATTTTTAATTGGCTTGGGGATGTGGCTTGTGGCCATTGCTATGGAAGCTTTTCTTTCCAAACAGGCCTTTTCGCTAGGCTTGATATGGGATCTACATGTGGAAAATGTCTCCCTTTTCTTTTTCGATATTATCCCGGTTGCCTTAGCAATCAGCGGGTATCAGTTTGGACGATTTACCGGATCCAAGGCCGATGCCCTTGACGAGATTATCGCAAACGATAAGCAGCGTAACCATACGCTCGTTGCTCTGGTTGAT
>CAXYUU010000501.1:0-2554 GCA_964292015.1 uncultured Acetobacteroides sp. | reverse complement strand
ACAGATACAACAGCCGTATCGGTATAGGTATGGATAACCTGCTCGCTAGGTTCTATCTGCTCGATATTGAGCAAACCCGAACGATGGGTTTCAGTATCATCCATTTTCTGTTTCTAAGCCACCTCGGAATAGTCGGCTAGCTGTTTAACCAAGGCGTAGATTACCATTTACCGGAGTATCTTCTCAATTTCTTTCGACAGATCATCGCCATTTCCAATAACAATATTCTGTGCGCTATCTAGCTGGTAGTCGATGCTCTCGATTATTTGCGAAACAACACCTTGCCTACCAATCATGATGGTTTTAGGGTACGATATTACCCCTATTTGACCTATAAACCCTTTTGCATCTACCAGCTGAATGAAGTCGAAGGAATGCTTTTGTAGAAACTGCTCTGTCTCGGTAGGCGAGTTAAAGGTTACTGCAAGAAATACCACCCTGTTGGCATACCTCTTTTCGATTTGGTTAAGTACGGGCATCTCTTTAGCACAGGGTATGCATCCGTTAAACCAGAAGTTGATAACAACAGGTAGACCCTTGTAGTCGCTCAGCTTAACCGTTTGGCCGCTTAGCGTTTTAAGCGTAAACGAAGGGAATGGTTTGCCCACAAGCTCGTACACCTTTTCGGGCTTTGAAGATGTGGAGGTGCTAAAATCTTTCGAGCTAAAATCTAATCGGAAGGTGTTAATGGTTGAGTCTCCCTTAACCTCTGTTTTTATCAGCGTTTCAATAAGTTTGAGGCTTTGGTCTATACGGCTCATCTTTAGCTTCTGTATAGCTAGCAAATTTTGGTACTCCTGGCTTGTTCTAATTCTTGTTTTACCCTCCTCCCTATAGTAGGTGGCCTGCGAAAAGCCAGTAATGGTCATTAAAAGTAGGGTGAGGGCTGCTAGTGTTTTTCTCATAATGCGTCAATTTTCAGGTGGCTATTTATCGTATTCGTTGTTAGATGCGGCTTAATCAGCAGCTATAGCAAGAGCCATATGCTCGTTTAAATTTGGCAAGCACATAAGGAGTGGAGTTGCCTGCAGCATATTCCCCTAGTTCGGTTAAGATTTTTCCAATCTTTGTGGTTGTCAGGCTCGGCATCATTCGGTTTAAATCAGACGTCTACCGAGGTTGAATGCGCGGCAACAATTTTCCACAAATCATCGAGCTTCACCCACACCCTTGTATACCGATAGCGGCCTTCGAAATGCTGGTTGGCATACTGGCCCCTAATCTTCATAAGAACAGATACAACAGCCGTATCGGTATAGGTATGGATAACCTGCTCGCTAGGTTCTAACTGCTCGATATTGAGCAAACCCGAGCGATGGGTTTCAGTATCATCCATTTTGGTTAGCATCCGGCCTGTTTGGTCGGTAAAAATTAGCTCGTCCGAAATTATGCGCTCAAGCACCGTTACATCACTTGTTAGCATGGCCTGTAAAAGGATTTGCTCCATCGCCACTACCTGTTCTCGTGTTGTCATTGTATGAAATTTTGTTGTACGTTCAATTTG
This sequence comes from uncultured Acetobacteroides sp., assembly GCA_964292015.1. Classification (GTDB taxonomy): domain Bacteria; phylum Bacteroidota; class Bacteroidia; order Bacteroidales; family ZOR0009; genus Acetobacteroides. The sequence goes on along the minus strand of CAXYUU010000501.1, from coordinate 1,050 downwards.
TTGGTAAGCATACTCGGCAGCATGTGCTGTTCTAAAAGTAGGGGACGCTATATCCGTGACTACGTCGCCTTACCGCGTTTTAATCATCAGAATTATCGTTCAGACGGTTTGATTTTTTGGCTTCGACCTTCTATAAACCTCAAGTTCCTATGCTGTGCTTTCCTTCTCCATCTGGTATTGCGATGCGGTATCCAACCTATTTTTCTATAATCGGTTGAGATTGAAATACCGGATCGAAAATCGCATTGTTTCCCTTTTGAAAGCCAACCATAAACATAACGCTCAAAATAAGTCCAAGTAGCAATCTACGGGCTATGCTGTAGGATGGTTTCGATTGTACAACCCAAATGGTAACCCCAACCACGAATAGAATCAGAAAGATCCAGTCTAGCGAATGACCCGAATAGGTAAACCCTAAAGCCGATTGTGCTTCCTGAAATTCATCCGCATCGTGTCCACGACCGATTAGCATAAATCGCAGGGTGTATATTCCTGGAATCATAATTGCCCCGGCAAGTACTGCCGAGCTGTAGCGATATGCTCTGGTAGTATATAGAACCAGCACGAGCAGGGTTGCCATTACCGATGTTAGTACTCCCCCTAGCGATATGTACCGTTTTAATTCTAAAGGAACGGTAGCTGCCATATACTCTTTGGCTGGTGTGGGAATTGCCCAATAGCCATGTGCCCATGCGGGAATGCAATGTCCAATTTCGTGTGCATAGGAAATTAGGACTACTGTGGCAAAGTAAACCGACCAAATTTTTATCTCATTTGTAAGCTTAACGCGATTATCTTTCATTACTGGTTGTTTTTAAGGTAAATACTTCAGGGTTATTGGTGCATCTTGGCCTGTTGGTAGCCTCTTTACCTCCTGTCAATTTTTTCCAAAAGTCGAAGTAGGAATATTTTATTTTCGAGATTAACCTTAATCTTGTAGGAGCGATACGTTTCCACCAAAAAGAGTAACGTGCAGAGGGTAACTGTTCCTGACTTATTCAGGTTGATCTGGTTTATGATGGAGAAATATTTTGAAATGAAGAGTGCTAT
>CAXYUU010000500.1:0-2565 GCA_964292015.1 uncultured Acetobacteroides sp. | reverse complement strand
CCTTTTGGGTGATGCCTGTAGGGCAACCTTTACCCGTAATAGGCAAACCCACAATCCGTAACGGATTTGTACCATCGTACCACTTGCCTGTCTGCCTACGCTTTCTTCCCTTTTCGAAAGCCCGTTTACCTCTTTTACTTCGGATGTTCGACTATCCTTTGCGGCTGCGGCAGTAGGTATGCTTGCCGGTACTTATGGCGGATGGGGTGTTGTTGGGTATGACGTTTCGGTGCTTTGGTACTATTGGGAGCGAACGCCCCGACAGCAAAGCATCCCCGTGTGCTACTCTCTTACTCCATTGGTTGGTGAGGCAATGCAGGTGGGCTTCCCTATAGTAACGTATGGAGCCTCATCCTAATGGAGGTGGGCGATGCCAACGTGGTGGAATGCTTACGGAAAGGGGGAGGCTCCTCCACTAACGGATAGCTGGTGGGTAATTATTCGGATCGACCCGTAATGTGCTTATTACAAAGTAGTACGTACTGTTAGGTTGGGAGGGTGTTTCCCATTTTATCATCGGCCAGGTGGGCGATGCCCGATTTGAGAGTGGTAGCATGTTTTGTATTGCCTACCACCAGCAGCGTGCTTGTTAATCCACAACACCTTGTACCTGTACGGCGCGGTGGAGGTAACGCTGCGGGTGGTAGGGGGGCAATCACTGGTAGTGATAGCTACACGGGCAGCAGCTTAAATAGGTAGGTAACCCGCTCCTGGTAATTCTTTCGAGTAACCAGCACGGTGTAGGTGGTGGTGGTTCCCTTATCCTGTGTTACGTTTACGGTAACGTCGGAATAGCGACTCTTTACGCTTACCGTGGGGGTGCTGCCCTGCTTGTACCGAACAAGGTAGGCTACCTGTACCTGTTTTTGTGCTGTTTGGTTGGCTAGTCCTTCTAGTACCAGTACCCCGTTGGCGCCTACGTCTAAGCTGGCGTTGCTCTTTACCGGGTACGCTACATCGTTTACTACCACCGGTTCCAACCCTAAAACCGAATAGTCGGCCACCGATACCTCGGTGCCATCGTTACTACACGAAAAGGCCAGTACGGCCGCAACGAGGAGTGTAAATGTTTTTAGTGTGCTCATATATAGTTTTTAGTAAGTGTACGCTTGCTGCTATAGCGGTATCGACATTGGGTAGCAGCTTAACCACACATGCCGCTTGCTACGCTTTACCTACTAGCGGTAGCCTTTGCGGTGTGCCGGTAACCCTACTGCTCGACAGGCTGCCTCCCCTTGCCAGGCCTAACGGCGAAGGGGTAGGGCATGCTGCTACCTACGGTTTAATCCTCCTCGATATCGAGGTTATACTTGGACAGTAACCCGGCAAGTCCCGCGTTGGAGAACTTTGCCCGTTTTACCTTGTTGATTTCGGGATCGAACGAGTAGCCTCGTGCCGTACGAAAATCGGCTTTTTCGAGAATAGACCGCTCGAAGGTGGCTTCCGACAGGTCGCAATTCTTAAATACGGACATCGACAGGTCGGCCGACGAAAAGTCGACCTGCTTAAGGGAGCAATCGGTAAAGCTGGTCTTCCTCATTTTCCGCTGTATAAAGGTGGAGTAGTCGAGCATGCAATTCTGAAAGCTTACCGAAAAGGTAAAGGTGCTACACCGGCTAAAGTCGAGGCCAAGCAGCTTGCAGTCGGTAAAGGAGACATCGCGTAACCCCACATTATTTAGCAGGGTTTGCGATAGGTTGCAGCCCTGAAACGAGCAGCCGTCGAAATCGTTGTTGCTTAGGTCGCTTTTGGTGAAGTTGCAGTTCCTAAACTCGCACTTAATAAACTCCCTGTTCTCTAACGGCCTTTCGGAATAGTCGATATTCTCAAATGTCTTTTTCTCGTGAAGTACGGTTTCCATTGGGTTCTTTTGATGTGTTACAGTACGGCTTTTGCTGGTGCTTGCCCGTACTGTTATCGGCTCTATACCAGCACTAATGGCGGGTGCATACCGCCATTAGTTGTAGAAATTAAGGTACTTCTAAATATTTTAATTGCGCCATAATGTACCTCTATTTAACAAAATAGAAGGTTACAGGCATTGCCATTTTACGGGGTAATACAACCGCTATAACTAGTGTCGAACAGCAAAGGCGTGATACAGGCCGACTTTAGGAAAAGACCTTACTATAGCGCAGGTATATGACTTTTTGGGTAGGTTGGGGGGTGGTGGGGGATAGGACCGACGGATTAATGCTCGATGTTGTGGAATTGTAACCTCGTTCGTACTCTATTTTGGTTCTACTCCGATTGGTGCGGGTAACCATTACCGCGTTATATTCAACCGCTCCGCGGTTGTGCTTTTTTGCGTATGGGTTTCCCCGCATTGCATGCGGGACTATTCAAATTTAATATTTTCAGGATTACTCTTTAGCAACCATTGGTAGTATAGCTACTCAAGGTTGAGTTTGAACGTACTACTCATAATTACATTCAGAAGCCCATCAGGGCTTCAGTGCAATTAGCCCCGAGTGAAACTCGGGTAGGTAGAACGGAGTAGCTAACAACCACAGCATGGTTGAATTACATATACCGAAAGGACCATATTTATGTTTGATTACCCAC
>CAXYUU010000499.1:0-2574 GCA_964292015.1 uncultured Acetobacteroides sp. | reverse complement strand
CTCGATAGCACGCCGTACCACCCCCGCACTTTTTTTTAAAACTCTTGACCTAAAGGAACTTTAAACCTACATTTGCCATCCAATGTAGGCACATTAGGCAAAGACAAAATGGACGAAGGCAACGTAGCAGCAGGCTACGGCGTATGCATCCGTTGGTTAGGTGCTAGAATTTTAAACCCAGTAACAATGAAACATACCTCGATGAGAAATATTGCCCTGTTTTTGATGCTTAGCCTCTTCCTATCGACAAGCTGTAAGGAAAAACCAACACCAACGGCATCGAATAGGCAGGTAGAGATTTACATGCTAAAATCGTTCGTAAAACGAGTTAATAGCGATGCCATTCTACCTACTACCGAAATTATAAACGACACGGCACTTATTAAGTACGACGATATCCTGTCGTACGACCCCAAGACGTACACCTTTAAAGTTTCGGCAAAAGCGGCAAAGTGGCTGAGCGACATTAAGCGCAACCCGGTAGATGGCAACGCCTTTGCCATTACCATCGACAAGAAAATAGTCTATTCTGGATACTTCGTTACCGGCTTGTCGTCGAGCGTATGCGACTGGACGGTGATAAACCCCCTAAACGCTTCGGGTACAAACGAGCTAACCGTACAGCTGGGCTACCCCTCGCGTATGCCCTACATGGTTATCCCCGACAATCGCAACAACAAGGAGCTGATGGAAACATTTAGGATAGACAAAAGGTTAAAGTAGAGGTTGGGGTTCAAACGCCAATCGCCTTACCACGATAGAAATCGTTGGCCACAGGAGTAGAAACCACCACATAGCGCTGTCGCATTTGGTTATAGTGATGCCAAGGTAGGGATAGTTGGTGTAGCTAGGGATTTCGCGTTTAAAAATAACGTATGAACAAGAGTGATTCATTTGGCTTGTTTGTAAAGAAAACCACCCCGCCCTGCGGGCACCCCTCCTTACGAAGGAGGGGAATAGCTCCGAATAAATATGGTGAAGAATAACAAAAATGTCGAACTTATCAAAACCCAACTTTAAGAGAATAGAAAAATGATGATCCAGCGCCCTCCCCCTCCTTTTCAAGGAGGGGTGCCCGTAGGGCGGGGTGGTTATGAATGATAAAAATCAATCAATTCAAATCAAAATTTAACTAGTCCTCTAATCACATAGTAAACGCGAAATCCCTGACATGACAGTTTACTGTGGTAGGATAAAGATCGAACAGCACTACAAAACAACCATTGATAATCAAACCTTTACAAAAGGTAGTGTTAGGTAAAACGAAAAAAGCGTAGACCCATGGCCTACGCTTTTTCTGTATATAGATGTTGATACATTTCCTAAAACAAATCCGGTGCGTCTCTTCAATTCCCTATCTCCAATCGCTCCTCTCACATCTTAAATCTACCACCCTAGTACATATCGTTGTCGAGCGATGCACCAAACTTACGGTAGCGGTAGGCAAAGTTCTCGTACAGCACGCCATCGGCATTGTAGTACTTACGTTGCGATACGCGTCCCGAGTAGTAAATTATCTCCTCCTTACCCAGCAGCTTGCCGTTGCTATCGTACCGTGTGGTGAGCTGTAGCTTACCATCCTTACCGTAGGTGTACACGTAAAGCGTTTGATCCTTCGACTTGTCGGCCTTCACCAGCTTCACGATCTTCTTTCCAATACGCCCTAACGAGTCGTAGGTGTAGGCGGTTTGACGGCTAAGTACCGAGTCGGCATCTAGCATAACCTTCATCGAGGCCTTCTTCTTAAGCTCGTTGCCCTTGGCATCGTAGGTACACGACTCCGACGATATCGTTTTACCCTTAGCGTTAGCCACCTTAATTTTGGTTACCCATCCGTTACCGTTACGGGTAAAGATATCCCTGCATAAAAGAACAGTATCCTTTCCGCTTAGCTGGTAATGCTCCCGCTCGGTAAGCAGTCCATTTTGCAGCTTGCAGACCACCCTTCTATCGAGCTTCTGGGCGATGTACCGTTCGAAACGGGTTAGATTCTTATCCCTATCGTAGAAGTACCAGCGGTAGTTGTTGATGGCCAGGTTGGGCTGCTCCATGTCCAAATCGCGCGACACATGCCACAAGGTATCGGCCCACTTTAGGTTCATGATATCGAACTCGTTGGTAGGCTGTCCATCCTTAATGTGTATCCGCGACTGGGTGATGGTGTAGAGCGTATCGCGCTTCGCCTTTTTAGCCTGTCCGAAGGCAAAGGAACAGGCAACCACCAAGATCAGGGCAGGGGTCGCTTTTTTCATCAGAATTAAAGTTTACCGCAGTAAATAATCTTCATCTCCTTAGCCGGAGCGTAGCCCATCTTGATAGCGGCATCAAAATCGGTGCAGGCACCCTTAGTATCGCTGATGTTAACTCGCGAGATACCACGGTTGTAGTAGGCCTCGGGCTGCTTAGGATCGAGCTTAAGCGTCTTGTTGTAGTCCACAATAGCCTCCTTATGCAAGCCAAGTATTCCCTTGCTAACCGCACGGTTGTAGTAGGCGCTAGTATACTTTGGATCGATTCGTACCACCGCATCGAAGTCGGAGATAGAACCCTTATAGTCGCCCGACATCGCCTTAG
>CAXYUU010000498.1:0-2577 GCA_964292015.1 uncultured Acetobacteroides sp. | reverse complement strand
TATCCCTACACGAGCAACCTAGTTTCTTTCGACTTTCGACGTTAGCGGAAACTTCAGGTTCCTCATCTCGGTGATGCGAGCCTTTATCGTTCCCACCTTAATGGGCGACTCCATGAGTATGGGCAACCGGTTATCGTCGTCGGTTAGCCAGATATACATGTTCTCCTTGCCGGTAAATGCGCGGCCCTTTATCATCTTTGCCGAAAGCTTAATGCACCGGAATTTGCCCATCCCCTTAACCCTTACCACCTCTACCTTTTCGTACTTTAGGCTAATGGAATGCACCTTATCGTCGACAGCCAACTCTATCGGAAACCGCTCGTCCTTCTGCATCCTGCTAAAATCGATGTTGCGTATGTTATAGATGAGCGAAATAACATCGTTGGTACACGAGTTAATCGAAATGGTATCCATGTAGGCGGGATCACTACGGCGTTGTACACGGGCAAGGATGCGCTTGTTGTTCCAGTCGTAGGTGTAGAAGTTCTTCAGCAGGTAGCCATCCTCGTTGATATCGCGATTAAAGTAGATGGGACGTAGCGAATTTGGATCGAGCCAGCTTTCATAGGTGTCGCGAACCTGGAAAAACCAGTCGTAGAAGGGGCGCGACTTGCCAAAACCGTTCACCCGGAGGGCATCATGCCCATTCTTCTTCTCCTGGCTTACCTTAAGCCACACGTCTACCACATCGGTCCATACAAAAAGCCAGTTGTAGCTCACCACAATCTTCAGCTCCTCGTCGTTTCGAAACACCCGGTTGGCCATGCTGGTGTCTAACCCACAGCCATTTCGTTGGGCGCTTGTCGATATAACCACAAATGCCAGTAAGCCCAAGATTCCCACAGAAAGCACTCCATATATCCTTTTCCGTAACATAATTTCAATTTTTAAACAGCCTAATATAGGAAAGATTTTAGAGAACCCTACCTCGTTTTGATATTTCACCAACAATAGCTGTGCGGCTCTTCGCTTAGCAGCATCAACGCCCCAACTCCATTCGCCTTACCTACAATAAACGTATTCTGCTAAAGATTGTCGGAAGGTGTCACCTGCCAAGTGGACGGTCAAACGAAAGCCGATGGAGCGTCACCTGCCAAGTGGGAGGCCAAACGAAAGTTGGTGAAACGTCACTTGCCAAGTGAGAGGCCAAACGAAAGCGGGTAGAGCTTCACTTGCCAAGTGGGCAGCCAAAAGAAAGTTCGTGAAACGTCACTTGATAAGTGAGCGGTCAAACGAAAGCTGGCGAAGCGTCACTTGATAAGTGAGCGGCCAAAAGAAAGCTGGCGAAGCGTCACCTGCCAAGTGGGCGGTTAAACGAAAGCTGGTGAAGCATCACCTACTAGCTAATCTCCTTAAAGTTTATGGTTTTATCGGCCGATAGGCGTGCAAGCTGACGGCTGAGTGCCGTATGATGAGGCTGGCTGAGCATCGGATCGTCCTTTAGTATCTCTTCGGCAACCGCTCGGGCGTGCTGCAAAATCTGACCATCCTTGGCTAGGCTGGCGATCTTCAAATCGAAGGGAACGCCGCTTTGCTGCGTGCCCTCCAAATCACCAGGGCCACGCAGATTAAGGTCTACCTCGGCAATCTCGAAGCCATCGTTGGTGGCCACCATGGTCTCCAACCGCTTCTTCGACTCCTTGGATAGCTTATAGCCCGACATCAGCACGCAGTACGACTGGTCGGCACCACGCCCTACCCGTCCCCGCAGCTGGTGTAGCTGCGAGAGTCCAAAGCGCTCGGAACTTTCGGTCACCATCACCGAGGCATTGGGCACGTTAACACCCACCTCAATTACAGTTGTGGCCACCATAATATGGGCGTTGCCGCTGGCAAACTGGTTCATCGAAATGTCCTTATCGTCGGCCTTCATCTTACCGTGCAACACCACGGTTTTAAACTCGGGGAACGGAAAAGCTCGGGTGATGCTGTCGTAGCCATCCTCCAAATCCTTATAGTCCATCTTCTCCGACTCCTTAATCAACGGGTAAACCACGTACACCTGCCGCCCAAGGGTAATCTGCTCCTTCATAAAGCCAAATAGCCTGCGGCGATGGCTATCGGTAAAGTGTATCGTGGTGATGGGCTTTCGTCCAGGTGGCAGCTCGTCGATGACCGACACCTCCAGATCGCCGTACATGGTCATGGCCAACGTTCGCGGAATGGGCGTTGCCGACATCACCATAATATGGGGGGCCAAATGGTTCTTGGTCCACAGCTTGGCCCGCTGCATCACCCCAAATCGGTGCTGCTCGTCGATAATTACCAGCCCCAGGTTGCTGAACTGTACGATATCCTCGATAAGGGCGTGGGTTCCTATCAGGATGTTGATCTCGCCCGATAGCAGCTGCTCGTGTATTTGGATTCTTGCCTTTTTTCGGGTCGATCCGGTGAGCAGCGCAACCTTAACGGGCATATCCTTGAGCATGCCGGTAATCGATTCGAGGTGCTGGTTGGCCAAGATTTCGGTTGGCGCCATAAGGCTAACCTGATAGCCGTTGTCGCAGGCAATAAGCGACATCATCATGGCAACCAGTGTTTTGCCGCGGCCCACATCGCCCTGCAGCAGACGGATCA
>CAXYUU010000497.1:0-2582 GCA_964292015.1 uncultured Acetobacteroides sp. | reverse complement strand
CTCGTATCCTTCAAACTGACAGTTTGGAACAAAAAAGTACGCTGATTACCTTCAAATGATCAGTTTGAACCCGAAAAGAGTACTCGAAGCGCTCAATCCGACAGCTTAGAACGAAAATGTTCGAGCGCTATTCTATTTGGTGTAGGTAGTTGAGCAGGGGGGGGCCCTTACTGCCCAAACTATTCAACCACGTTGAGCTTGCTTACCGCTCCGCGTCACCCCTCTCCGAGTTTCACCCGGGGATAATCACATTGAAGTCCATTACGACCTCAGGCGATAGCGTAAGAGCAGTGCATACCAGCGAATCCTCGGTTTAAGCAGCAACAAGTAGCCGCTTAAACCGTAATCCTAAAAGGATTAAATTTGAGTAGCCCCGCATGCAATGCAGGGAAAACCGACCGCAAAAAAGCAGCAACCGCCAAGCGGTTGAATATCGAGCGAAGCATGTCACCCACACCAATCGAAATAGAACCAACGTACGCTGGACCCCTTCAACCCAAAGGGTGGAGGGCATCTGGCCTATCCTGCAATTGCCTTACCAGCTGGTTGGAGGCAGGCTACCAACACCCACCTGCACCTCCACTACGGCGGTAAAAAAAACCGGCTACCCGCTAACCCAAAACCCGCATGCGCCCCTTCACCCCAACTCGGGGTCATTAATTGAGGAACGTCAACATCAAAATGATTACTTTTGGTGGCTGAAGCACAACGCTACGGGGTTCACCATTTTTTTTTGCCTACAACGATGGTTGAGGATGCCCGTAGGCAAACAAATGGGCCAACCATACACTCGAAGACCATACCAAATCTTTTCTACCCAATGAAAAAGAAAAACATAGCCTTTCTTGCTGCCCTGCTTGCCGTAACCTCGGTGTACGGACAGGAAAACCAGCTGGTAAAGGAGCCAATTAAGGGCGATTTCCCCAAGGGACTTACGGGCAGGCATATTGCCACCTGGCATAGCCACGGGTTTTACTACGAGTCGAAGCTCGACCGATGGGAGTGGCAGCGCGCCCGCTGCTTTGGCAACGTGGAGGACATCGGCAACATGCCCTACGTGGTAAAGTACCTCACCCCGATGCTCGAAAATGCCGGAGCGGTGGAGCCCAACCCGCGCGAGCGCGACATCCAACGCCAAAAGTATATTGTCGACAACGACCTTTCGCAAAAATCAGGGATGGTATCCAAGCAGGGCGTTTGGAAAACCGAAAAGGGAGGCTACAAGCACAAGAACACGCTGCTGCCCCACGAGAATCCCTTTACCATGGGAACCCACCTCGAAATTAGAGCCTCCAAACGAGGAAACGCCACCCTTACCTACAAGCCTCAAATTGCCGCCTACAAACACGGCGACTACGCCGTGTACGTGTCGTGGGCAAACACCCCCAGCAACGTTAGCGATGTTACCTATAAGGTGTACCACACCGGCGGAGTATCCGAATTTGTGGTGAACCAAAAGATGTACGGCGAAACCTGGCAGTACCTGGGCACCTTTACCTTCGACAGCCAGAGCGCTGCGGTGGTGGTGTCGAACAAAAGCCACGAAAGAGGCGTGGTAACCTCCGATGCCGTACGCTTTGGCGGCGGAATGGGAATGGTGGCCCGTCGCCCATCGGCAGTAGCCACCGACAACGCCAAGTCGAGCTCCAACGGCGCATCGGCATCGCACGCCCTCTCGCCCGACGACTACGACTGGAAAACCAGCGGCATGCCCAGCTACCTCGAAGCTGCCCGCTACACCCTACAGGCAGCCGGCATCCCCGACAGCATTTACAGCCGTACCAAGTACCAGAACGACTATAACGACGACTACCAAAGCCGCCCGCACTGGGTAAACTTCCTAAAGAAGAATAAAATCCCCATCGACCTAACCCTAGCCTTCCATACCGATGCCGGCACCACCCCCAACGACTCAATCGTTGGCACCTTGGCCATCTACAGCACCAAGAACGGCAACTTTTCCGATGGTCGAAGCCGGCAGCTGAGCGGCATTATGGGCAACCTAATTCAGTCGCAAATTTGCAGCGACATACAGAAGTTGCACAACTCGAAGTGGACCAAGCGCGCGCTTCGCGATGCCTCGTACAGCGAAGCCTCGGTGGCCGATGCCCCTACCCTGCTGCTGGAGCTGCTCTCGCACCAGAACCTGGCCGACATGACCTACGGGCTCGACCCACGCTTCCGATTCACGGTTGCACGAGCCATCTACAAGGGGATTGTTCGCTACCTCAACGGGGCCGAAGCACCTATACAGCCGCTTGCCCCTAGCCACTTTTCGATCGAAAAGGTAGGTGAGAAAACCATCCGCCTTACGTGGCAGAATACCGAAGATCCGCTAGAGCCAACCGCCAACGCCACCAAGTACCGCATCTACATGCGCACCGACGACAACGGTTTCTCGCCCAACTTTAAGGAGGTAACCGGCGAGTCGGCGTTAATAGATCTGCCCGAATGGGGCAAACGCTACGCCATAAAGGTTACCGGGGTTAACGATGGCGGCGAAAGCTTTGCCACCGAGCAGCTCTCTACCTGCCTTTTCAACAACAGCCAAAAGCCGGCGCTCATCGTCAACGGCTTCACCC
>CAXYUU010000496.1:0-2588 GCA_964292015.1 uncultured Acetobacteroides sp. | reverse complement strand
CCACCGGGGGGCGCCGCCCTGGGGGGGGGGGGGGGGGGGGGGGAAAAAAGGGGGAGGGGAGGGAAAAGGGGGGGGGGGGTTGGGGGGGGCGCCCCCTGCAACCCCCCCTACCATGGGCTGGGAGCAACGAGGTAGGTATCAACGCCAAAATAGCACCTAACAATCTATCTTTTAGATTATAACAACCATCAAACTTACAATCAGGTCCCATAAAACTCATCCATTTCTACCGTAGAAATGTTTACTTCTATGCTAGAAATATGAATTTCTAGCATAGAAACATTAGTTTCCTCAGGGGAAAAATGAATTTCTACGAAAGAAAATGCAGTTTCTACGAAAGAAAAATGAATTTCCAGGCCGGAAATATTCGTTTCTACGGTAGAAACATCTGTTTCTATGCTGGAAATAGATATTTCTGCCGTAGAAAACACCATTTCTAGCGTAGAAAGCATCATTTCTGGCGCGGCAAAGCTTATTACGGCAGTCAACATTCAAGCTGGTGGAGCATCCCTTTAGGGGTATCACCTAAAAAGTATCACGTATCACAAAATACGTATCACGACAATGGCAACACGATATGAGTTAGTGGGGTAAAGTATCACAGGTGGCGTATCGCACCATTCAGCAGAGGTGAAGGGAAAAGTTGGTATAGGAGTTAGGGGAAAGGTAAGAGGAAACAAGGAGTAGCCACCAGCCATTGCCAGCTTATCGGGGGCAGGTTATATGCCATGCATGGCACATTACGAGCTAACCATTTGGTCATACTTTTGTTGTGATACACAATAGGCAGTAGGCACTCTGGATGTCCTACTTAGACAAGCAGCGTCGTTGTGCAACGCAATAACCCCAGCCATTAAAAAAAAATCAAAAACATGCTAAAGAACATAATTATTTATTAAGCAAATTATTTTAAGTGTTCATAATTTGCCTTTACAATCATCAATCTACAAGATTATGGAGAAAAACAATGTCTTGACCAATTTCAGTAATAAGTCTGACGGCGATCTATTCAACATCACGAGTAGAATGCACGATGCGCTAAAGGACAACTCGTTTTTTACGTTTGCCGATGGTAAAATGGTTAGATTTCTTACGCTAATAAACACCTTTAGCGAAGCCCGAATAAAGGCGGCCAATGGTGGAAGAACAGAAGTGCTTGCCAAGAATACGGTAAGGGAAGAACTTCAAAACGAAGCTTCGGATATTGCTAAGATGGTAAACCAGCAGGCTAAGGGCGATGTAACCGCACTTACCTCTAGCGGAGGTACGCTCTGGAAGGAAAATGATTCGCATCCTGAATTTCCTGCTCCTGAAAATATTAAGCTATCGTCGGGTATTACCCATGGCGTAATTACGGTTGAGGTTCCGGTAAAGAAAAATACCAGGATGTACTGCATTTACCATACCCCAATGCCTGCTTCGGCCGACATGAAGCAGTGGTCCAGCCTGCTATCGACCAAGCACAAGGCCACCGTTACCGGTCTTACCCCCGGCTTGCAGCATGCTGTACGAGCCGGATATGTTGGCACCAACGGGAATATAAACCTTAGCGAAACGTTTACAATTTTTGTGCAGTAGCTATACTGCAAATTGGAGGGCGCGAATAGCGATGAAATCGGCACTTAGAGAGGTGCCGATTTCTTTTTGGGGTAGTACCGCTGCACCAATACCTCGGGCAGGCAGGCAGTACGTACCGCTATCGGCAAAAAGACCGATCCGGCACCAGCCAAGGATACTTGCGGAGGTGCAAAGGGGACCGCCACCGCAAGCAGGTGCACCCACACCGCCAGCCAGGGCATACCCGCAGGCGGGCAATGGTGGCCGCATCGCCACCAGATGTTAACCTGCCCAAAAGGCATACCACCCGGGCAACCAGCATAGCCCAATAGCCCGATTAAGGGCTCCGCCAACATGTACTACAGCAGCTCCGCCACCACAACCCGCACACCTACCCGTGCTTACCACCTTACCGGGCGCAAAGCCTACCCATACCCCCCACTTGCCAACAGCGCACCCCATGCAGCGGCCTAAAGCTACAGCCCAAAGCACCACTATAGGGCGCACAAAGTGGCATCGCCCGCGTAAAGCCTCAACCTGCACGTAAAAAAGAAAAATGGGGCGGTATAGTACGATGAGGGTACGGGTTACAGGTGGTAACTCCTACCACAACCAAGCTACCCAACAGCTGCTTGGTAGTATAGCAACGCACCCAGCTATTATGCCGTGCAAAACCAACCATTTGGGAGATGCGCAATGGTACCAACGCAAAAAAGGAGGATACCAAAATTAATTTGGCATCCTCCCTCCTACTATGCATCGCTTAGCGATCCTGCGAAGCTACGCGAATCGCACCGAGATGATTTTTTTGCAAAACGTCAGCAGTCCTAAATCTATGGGGCAACAATTGTTATTTGGCGAGTAGCAATAACCACAGGCTCTTCACCCCACTTTTGTGATTGTATTATAAGCTTATACACACCTGGATCAAGACCTTTACTGGTAGTGATATATACATGCTTAGAATCGGTATGGCCAACAAAATGCTTTTCATTATTCTGGCCTTTTGTTGGGCACACGTCCGCCGTGAT
>CAXYUU010000495.1:0-2604 GCA_964292015.1 uncultured Acetobacteroides sp. | reverse complement strand
TTATAGTAAGGCAGAAGAACAGCTGTTAGCCCCACAGGTAATCAAAAGGAACGAACGGTTTACAATTTGTTCTACCTTTATAAAACGGGCACCTCTACCTGGATAGAATACAAAGAAGATGTCTACTATAGGAAGCTTAAGGACAATGATTTCAGTAGCACTTAATTATAGTTATAAAACCACGCAGCAGACTGCTCATTCCGAAGAAATTGAACGAAATGCCCTATACCCTAGAGGTAGTGCAATTCCATCCATATGGCGCTTCGGTTAGTACATACTAAAGAAAACAAGGAATGGCTAAATCAGCATTAATTCTGACTATTTTACTCTTTTTTTTGGGGAACCAAAATTTAAGAAGTATGGATAACCCAAAACAACCCGTCCTCGAAAGCAAGCCTGCTTGTCTTATACTGGATACCCTAGAGGTATTAAAAGGAAGTGTTCTTGTACGAGTCCTATGGTTTAACGACACTCTCGTAATTCGATGATCAACAGAAATAATCGAAGGTGATATTCTGCATTATAGGAAAATCCATAATAGCAGCACCTATCTCCCAACCGAAAAGGAGAAGGAGAGTTATGGGACATTTTACACCTATTTTTCACAAAACTGTTTCAGCTATGCACTTGAAAAATATTTTGAACATGGAAATTTTGAGCAGGTGAAAATATTTGATAGCAAAACCAGCGTGTTGAGTGAAAGTACTATACAAATTCTTGCAAATTCTTTTGAAAAAGTACAACAGTTTTCAGTAAATCACCGGAAATTAATTAGTCCGAAAGTGGATATTGAGGATAATACGCTGCTGATTTTAAAAGGTAAAGATTCGACCTTAAGCCATGCCATTTTTTATGCTAAAAAGCTCTTTTACACAAAAAATGGGGCATTTAAGCCTAAGGTTTGCACTCGTATTGGCGATATTCTAAAAGACTACTGGGATACAGCCACGATTGAAGTATACAGGATAAGGTCAGATAAAAAGGCGATATTGCTTAATGCCATATAGTATCTAAAACCATCATCTTTATTTTACCACGTTAGTAGGTTAAGGCTAGCACTACTAAGAGTGTGAAATAATGGTAAGTGGAGCCGATAAGAGTGAAATAGCAGGTATTCCAGCGCTGCAGATCTGGAAGCATCAACAAGAATTCATAAGGAAATGGAGTAATCAAAACTTATGTACCAAAAGATAAAAATGAATAAAAGACTACAGATTTTAATGCTACTGAGCTTAGCATTAGGCCTACTAATTTTTTCGTTAAGTAACATATTCCGGAATCAATTAACCGATTTCTCCTTAGGATTTTGCGAAGGCATTTCCATCGTATTTATCCTTATCGGATTTACCTATAAGTGCTGGTGTATTGCAAAGAGGAAGAATCCGTATAAAATAGATGGTAGCAATAGGTAACCTTGAACGCAGAAGTCTTCAAAAAAAACGCAAAGTTCGGTGACGATATGCTAAGCAAAACCTCACTGCTGTTAAATTGCAAGCGTTACCATAGGCCTTCCAGTGTAGTAAATATGGAAGTACCGCTCAATTACCCGCTGGATGATACTGCAACATACCGTATTACGTTCCTCATAGCGACAGCAAAGAAGTACGCAGGTTTTCCCCCTTCAAGAATCTCCAGAATCAGCGATAGGTGCCTAAGAATCCATCTCATTTCGTGCCGCTCATGACCATCCACCGTAAGCAAGCAAACATCATTCAGCGAGTATCACACAACAAAGCCCCGTATTAGCGAGGCTTTGTTGTTACTAGTATGGTGGCAGGGCTAGTTCCGGCTTAGCTTGATGTCCAGTACCGTCATTTCGCCGCTGACAATGTTCACCTCTTTTGTTTTGATGGCAAAGCCTACCTTTTCGATGGTTGCGATATACTCGCCATCGATCATATTCTTCTTTTTAGCAATCCCCTTTTCGGCCGTTCTCTTTACCACCGGCTTAGA
Source organism: uncultured Acetobacteroides sp. (assembly GCA_964292015.1). Taxonomy (GTDB): domain Bacteria; phylum Bacteroidota; class Bacteroidia; order Bacteroidales; family ZOR0009; genus Acetobacteroides. Next base: position 651 of record CAXYUU010000495.1, on the reverse strand, counting down.
AGCCCGAGCCGCTATTGCCGCCGTGGTTGTGATCTTGTTTTTAGGAACCAAGGTTAGCTTTGCCCCTTTGATAGGTTCGCCTGTTTCCTCGTCGGTAACGCGAGCCATAAGCGCAAGCGATCCTTTACTCTTGCTAATCACCTTTCGAATACTCTTGTAGGATTCAACAAAATCGGGATGGCTAGTGCGCAGCACCTCTACCAGTATGTCGAACTTATCAAGTATGCTGTCATTTTCCTTAAACAACGCCGACAGCTGCTTGGTTGCCTCCTTTGATTCCGATTTCCCAATACGTATCGAAGGAATCACCTCCGAATACTTGTCAATAGCAACCTTAAAATCTGTCAGCATGTTGGTTGTAATACCATAAGCGGCTACATCCTTAGCATTTGCAGTAGCCTTGTTTAACAGCAGCAGCGCCTTAGTAGTAAGACTCGAATTGGTCGATTTCTTCAGCTCGGTTTCGGTATAGTATACCTCGTTCCTTAAAATGACGTTGTTTGTCATCGTTGCATAGGCTACCAGCTTGTGGCTTATATCGCAAGCTTTAAGGCCAACTTCTTTGCGTATCAGCTCCTTATTCTCTGTAATGCCGCTACGATTAACCTCCTGATTACCGCTAACCACCTGAAAATCATTCAGGGTAGTATC
>CAXYUU010000494.1:0-2617 GCA_964292015.1 uncultured Acetobacteroides sp. | reverse complement strand
CCGAAACTGGCCTTACCATCACCGCCTGCTTACGAAGCCCCTGGATAAGGTTAGGCATATCTATTTTAAGGGTATTGGCTCGGATATAGCGTGCTGGACGGTGGTTAAACGCCATTAGCTCGTCGCGCCAGCTACCATCCACCTCTGTTTTTGCCAGCTCGATAAACCACTCGGGGAAATCGGGCGTGGTAATCTTCGAGCTGAATAGCTCGAGCTCCTCGGCAGGCACCTCCAGCGCTTTGCGTACCATATTGATAATGCTTTCGCCCTTACCGCCACCTAAGGAGTACCAGTTGCGAAAAATAAACGGTGCGTAGAGGCTCAGCGCCCTACGAATATCTGGATCCACCACCTTTCGCTCAACAAACAGGTCGCGTAACGCTCTATCGAGATATATTTCTTCGACGGCAACACTTCGAACCACAATAGCCAAAAGGTTGGTCAGCTGCTTCTCTTTCATCATTTTCTATAAGTTGTGGGGCAAAAGTACAATAATTAAGAGGAAGTTAAAGATGTTGCATGAAGTTAACCCATGCCCAAGGACCTCCCACGAAGAAAAAGGAATCCAATGCATGGTAACGAACAACAGAAGAAACGTTATACAATCGTATATCAATGTCGTTTAGTTAAGCGATTCGTTCAATCAGCGCTGTCATTCCTGGCTTGTCCCGGAAACTTTAGTTCGACGTAGTCAATCTAAATAAAATCCAATAGATTCTAATAAAATGCCGGCTAACTAGGCAACATATATCCTAAGCAGACTAGAGTCCGACAAGGACGAGGTACGAGAGGTAAAAGAATACCCAAGCAAGTTGGCAGGCCGTTTGATGACCAACCGAATAGCGCATGGCCCAAAAATCGAAATTTGGAGGCTTCCCTCGCATAGCTTGTATCTTGTAGGCTTGTAAAACGGACAACACTCGCATGTTTTGCATTTCGCAGGCTTGTAAGGTGGAAATGAGGTAGTACAACAAAAAGTGCGTCCACCCGCCAACCTGTTGGATACAAGTTTTTCTGCTTGGCGAGCAATAAAAGAGGCGATATGTAAGTTCCTTTACAAAACATACATTAAACACAAATCGAAATACGGGGATATCCGACAGCTTGCATCTACTGTAATAATCCCTACTTTTGGCACCCTCATGAACGATACGCTTCACCATTTTAGTCGGGAGCTACAACGAGGCAACCAGCAGCTTTTTAACCAACTTTTTGCTGATTACTACGTAAACCTCTGCCGCTTTGCCTACACCTACCTAAAAGATAACGACACTTCGGAGGAGATTGTACAGGAGGTATTCATTGCCCTTTGGGAGCAACGCTCAACCTTTTCCATCAGCACTTCTATCCGCTCGTTTCTATACACCTCGGTAAAAAACCGATCGCTCAACCATATCCGCAACTCCAAAACCCGCAGTCGGCACGAGGATGAATTTGCTCGAGAGCAGGTATCAAAGGTGGGTCACATCACCAGCTTTTGCGAACGTGAGGAGCTAAGCCATCTTATCGATATCGCCATTAGCGAGCTACCCGAGCAGTGCCAAACCATCTTTAAGCTCAGCCGCCACCAGCATCTCACCTATACCGAAATTGCCCAGCAGCTGAACATTTCGCCCAAGACAGTCGAAAACCAGATGGGCATTGCGCTAAAAAAGCTGCGCTCCAAGCTCTCGCCCTACCTTGCCAGCATCGCTGCATTTTTTTAATCCACCCATTGGGGGTGTCGCTTCCGAGAGGTGTCATACGCATAGAAAATATGACACCAGCTATGCAACACGATATTCCTTGGCCTCTGCTCGAAAAGTATTTTGCGCACGAAACCGACCCGCTCGAAACCCAACAGGTAAAAGAGTGGATTGGCAGTGCTGCCGAAAACGTAATGATAGCCGAACAGCTGCACCACTACTACCAAACCACCGGATCGCTCCCTCTCGAATTTACACCCGATACCGCAGCGGCACTAAAAAAGGTGGCAATCGCCATCCCCAAAAAGACCAAAACACTTCGGCTACCAAGCATATGGTGGAAAGTTGCAGCAGTATTGCTGATCGGCTTTTCGAGCTGGTGGTTTGTGCACGAGCATCCGAATCGACAAGCACCTGCTGCTATGGCAGTGCTAAAGGCTCAAGCCGATGGCCTAAACATTATCCTATCGGATGGTAGCCACATATGGCTAAACGCCCATTCGTCCATTAGGTACCCCAAGAAATTTGCCCATACCCGAGATATATACCTCGATGGGGAGGCGTACTTCGAAATAGCCCACGACGCCAACCATCCGTTTGTGGTTCATTCCGCAAAAACACAGACCCGAGTATTGGGTACCAAGTTTAACGTTCGCTCGTATCCCTCCGAAAGGCAAATAGAGGTTACCGTGGCCGAAGGCAAGGTTGGGTTTGGTTGCACAACCAATAATCAGGTGCTACTAACGCCTAACCAAAAGGGTACATTCGATAAGCGAACAGGGCAAGTTGTCGAAACGGAGAACGACAACTCCAACTTCATCGCATGGAAAACTCGTGAGTTCACCTTCGATGGGCAACCTCTTACCAAGGTCTTTGGAACGCTTGCCGAGGTCTACCATTTCAGGTATCAATTCGACTCGCCAACGCTTAAG
>CAXYUU010000493.1:0-2623 GCA_964292015.1 uncultured Acetobacteroides sp. | reverse complement strand
GATATTCTGGCATAATTTGCGCAAACGGCTACAATGCGGTGGTGGGCATGGGCAATGGGGGATAGCTGGCATGGCCATTTGTCGGTAGCGCCTGGTTGTGTACAGTTAGGGTGATGCGGTGTCCCTATTTTGCTGCCGGGTAACCCGCCAGCGTAAGGGTGGGGGAGCCTGGTCTGGCATGTAGGGCATCACTTTCGGGGTGTTGCGGGTAACCGTTGCCGTTAGATCTTTTACCACGGGTTGATCCAACCCTACCGGCTGGCTGCAGAACCACAGGAGGGGTGTTGCACCCGGACGTCCGACATTTCTACAATACAGATGGGGGTTTTTGCCATTAACCGGGAGGATGCTACCACTTGGCAGCTATCGCTAGCTAGCATTCGCGAGGGTTAGCGGTTGATGTGGTGAACCTGCTAACCGATGTGCTCTTTGGGAGCTTATGCCGACATGGTTCAAGGGAATTCTCGGGAGACAGGGTGGGCGTAGGAGGTGGGCATCATGCAAACAATCCGCATCCTTGGCCGTTAGGCCAAAGGTTGAGCCGGCAATCGGACTGCCGCCTTTGCCAGTACCCACCAAGGGCAACCGTCTACCGAGGATGCCGCTCGCGAATGGTGCCGATGAATCCCGCATAATGGGAAAAGCTGGGGGGAGAGGTGGTGCCGGTTGTACGTACGGGTTAAAAGGCGGCACGTTGGGTAGCCATTGGGGATTTTGTTGCTGCTTTTGGGGTTCACTGTCCTTGCTATAACCCCGTTGGGTGGGGATATCCTCAAAAATAGCGCTGCCCAAGGGACGGATATTAAGCTAAAATTCTTACTTTAGCCCTAACGTTACTGTTGTAGGTCTGGGTAGGCAGGCGGAGGGAGGATCTCCATATGCCTGCGTTACTTTTTGGGGTAGAGGTCTACCGGTTTACAGCAGAAACGGCAGGAGGCGCGCCACGGGCTGCTCGTATTGCGAATGTATTGCAGCAGTGGCTTCGTGTAACGCGATGGTAAGCATCGCAAGTGGCGCCTAGGGGCATGCCATAGGCAGGCATTGGGGAACATCTACAGACTACAGCATGAAATTGACACGACTTTTTACCGAATTCTTTAATAGCGAAAAGGCAGGCGGACTAATACTGGTTTTTGCAACCGCTCTTTCGCTGGTGCTGGCAAATTCGGCTTGGCAAACAGGCTACATCGACTTTTGGCACCACAACCTGGGCGGCCATAGCATCGTGCATTGGATAAATGACGGGCTAATGGCCATCTTCTTTTTGCTTATTGGGTTGGAGCTGGAGAGGGAATTTTACCAGGGGGAGCTCTCCGACATAAAAAGTGCCTCGTTACCAATTGTTGCAGCGGTAGGTGGAATGGTTGTTCCGGCAGGGCTATTTATGCTCATCAACTTTGGCACCGCTACCCAAGCCGGAGCCGGTATTCCCATGGCCACCGACATTGCCTTTGCCATTGGTATTCTATCGCTACTGGGGAAGCGTGTTCCTACCTCGCTAAAAATATTTCTGACCGCCTTGGCCGTTATGGATGACTTGGGGGCAATCATCGTTATTGCGATCTTCTACACCACCTCGCTTGTGCTGGTAAACCTGCTTATTGCGCTGGCCATTTTTGGGGGATTGCTCATCCTAAATAGGATGAAGGTGCATCGCCTAACGCCGTATTTAATTGGTGGGGTTGCCATGTGGTACTTTATGCTAAACTCGGGAGTTCATGCGACCATAACGGGTGTTTTGCTAGCCTTTGCCATTCCGTTTGGCAACGGGGGGGAGAAGTCGCCGTCGTATACGCTTCAGCATTTTCTGCACAAGCCGGTGGCCTTTGCTATTCTACCCCTGTTTGCCATTGCCAACACGTGCATTACGTTTGGTGACAGTTGGCAAGGAGGTTTAGGGCAGGCAAACAGCTTGGGCATTATGGCTGGACTTATAATCGGGAAACCGTTAGGTATTTGGCTCTTCTCGTTTATTGGTGTTGGCCTGGGGCTTTGCGTACTGCCATCGGATCTGAAATGGAGAAACATTATTGGTGCAGGGTTTTTAAGCGGCATCGGTTTTACAATGTCCATCTTTATTACCCTTTTGGCATTTGGCGATGCCGACCTGGTAAACCAATCGAAAATTGCCATTATTATTGCATCGTTTGTTGCGGGCACAATTGGGTTTGTGTTTCTTAAAATGACCCTGAAGAAACGGGAGGATAGCGATACCGAATAGTGGCATGTTGGGGGCAACAGTAGGTGATTGCGCTGGCCGGACCGTTTACGATTGTACCAACAACGAACCTACGGTATGCCATGGCTCAAATTTCAAACGGTTTACCCTGCTAGGTTAAGGTTTCCGACCTTTAGATATACTTGAAGGTGGTAGGGCTGCCCATCTTTTATCAACATAACCGGTAGGGCAAAATGGAGTAGCACCTTTGGGGGAGACATCTCGAAATTCCGCAGCCTCAGAGGCACCACGGTAGGCTGGATCCGCTACATTATTCTCAACCCTACAGGCACATTCGTTTATACGTAGGGATGGTACGCCTTCCCTTTGGGGATGGCACCCCTGTTTGGCTGTGGCCAATGCCTCGGCCTAACCTTTTTTTTTGGCTATGGGCTGCAACGGTAG
>CAXYUU010000492.1:0-2624 GCA_964292015.1 uncultured Acetobacteroides sp. | reverse complement strand
AACGGGTTCTACATCGGACAGAACCTTACGGTTCTTCCCACCGGTGCGGTTTACGGATCGTTTCCGGCTGCCGCTAACGAGTATCCCGACCTGTTTGACAAGTACTACAATAAGGTTGCCGATAACGATGGGGAGGGTTTAACCTCGCTGAATACGGCATTTGCCCAAGACGGCATCTTTGTGTACGTGCCCAAAGGGGTAGTTCTCGACAAGCCAATCCAGATTGTGAATGTGCTGGTGGCTACTGAGGATATTCTTGTTCAGCCTCGCAACCTATTCATCTTCGGAGAAAATAGCCAGGCCAAGATTGCAGTTTGCGATCACACGCTATCGGCTAACGGCTTTTTAACCAACTCGGTTTCGGAGGTATTCCTCGATCGTAGCGCTGTGGTTGAGGTGGTGAAGATGCAGAACGAGAACAACAGCTCGACCAACATCTCTAACATATATGTACATCAGGCCGCGCAGAGCAGCTATACGGCTAACGCCATCACCCTACATGGTGGGTTGATTCGTAACAACGTTACGGCCAACCTAAATGGCGAGGGATGCCAGAACCGACTCACCGGACTGTACATTGTGGATCAGGATCAGCAGGTGGATAGCCGCACGGTGGTAAACCACAACGTGCCCCGCTGCCTAAGCAACCAGCTCTACAAGGGTGTGCTCGACGATAACGGCATTGCCGCCTTTAACGGAATGGTTTATGTGGCTAGGGATGCGCAAAAGACCGAGGCTTACCAAACCAACCGCACCCTACAGCTTACCGACGAGGCTAAGGTGTACACCAAGCCACAGCTCGAAATATATGCCGACGATGTGAAGTGTAGTCACGGTGCAACCGTTGGACAGCCCGATACCGACCAGCTGTTCTACATGCAGGCACGCGGTATTGGCGAGCGCGAGGCTAAGCTACTTCAGATGTTCGGTTTTGCCCACGAGGTAATTCAGCACATTGGTATCGAGCCGCTCCGCGACCGTATCGACGAGCTGGTGAACAAGCGCCTACGTGGCGAGCTAAGCCGGTGCAACGAGTGTGAGATGCATTGTATGTAGCCGTAGATGTTAGATATGAGACGTTAGATTTTAGACTGCTTTTGTGAAACATCGTTTTGGTCTAAGGAGTTATCTCAAAGAAAACAGAGATGTTTGGATGCTCTAATTTTGGACATAGTAACTTGTCTAAAATCTAATATCTATCATCTAATATCTATCATCTAATATCTCAAATAAAAATGTTCGACGTAAATAAGATTCGCGAAGACTTTCCGATACTTACCCGCGAGGTAAACAAGCGCCTGCTGGCCTACTTGGATAACGGCGCTACCACTCAAAAGCCTCGTGCCGTGCTCGACTCGGCCAACCAGATGAGCACGCTTTGGAATGCCAACATACACCGAGGGGTGCACTACCTCTCGCAGCAGAGTACCGATATGTACGAGGGTGCCCGCGAAACGGTGCGCTCGTTTATTAATGCCGCCAGCACGCGCGAGGTGGTATTTACCGCTGGTGCTACGGCATCGATCAACGCGGTGGCCTTTTCGTTTGGCGAACGCTACGTAAAGGAGGGCGACGAGGTGCTGATTACCGAAATGGAGCATCACGCCAACATCGTACCTTGGCAGCTGATGTGCCAGCGCAAGGGGGCTATCCTTAAGGTGATCCCATTCGACGATCAGGGGGTGCTACAAATCGACCAACTCGAAAGCCTGATTACCGAAAAGACTAAGATTCTTTGCGTGGTGCAGGTGTCGAATTCGTTGGGAACCATTAATCCGGTTAAGGATATTGTAGCTCGTGCCCATAAGCTGGGCGTGCCGGTGCTGGTAGATGGCTCGCAAGCCGTACCGCACATGGAGGTCGATGTTCAGGATATGGATTGCGACTTCTTCGTCTTCTCGGGACATAAGCTATACGGACCTACGGGCATCGGCATACTGTACGGTAAGGAGAAGTTCCTCGAGGAGCTGCCGCCCTATCAGGGTGGGGGAGATATGATCGGTCATGTGAAGCTGCCAACAGGCACCACCTGGGCCGAGCTTCCGCTGAAGTTCGAGGCCGGTACCACCAACTACATTGGGGCTGTTGGACTGGGGGCTGCCATCCGTTACATCGACGAGATTGGGCTAAAGAACATCCAGGCGCACGAGCAGGAGCTGCTTCGCTACGCCACCCAACGTTTGGCTACCCTAGGAGGGGTTACCGTTTACGGCAACGCTCCCGAAAAGGCCGCCATTCTATCCTTCCTCATAAAGGGGATACACCAGCTCGATACGGGCATGGTGCTTGACAAGCTGGGCATCGCCGTTCGTACCGGAACGCACTGCACCGAGCCTGTTATGACCCACTTCGGTATCGAGGGCACCGTACGCGCCTCGTTTGCCATGTACAACACCAAGGAGGAGGTAGATCGTCTCTACGAAGCCTTGCTGGTGGTTAAGCAGATGTTTGGAGGGGTGTACTAGGGGAGAAGTTAAATGAAGTTATTTCAGAAGTTAAAGAATACTGAAGTTAAAGAATAAAACAGGGAGAGGCACAACCATCTTACACGGCGCCCCCCTGTTTTTTTTTTTTTTTTGTTTTTCTTATTATCCATGACGAACAACAATTTTCTAATACCCCTC
>CAXYUU010000491.1:0-2643 GCA_964292015.1 uncultured Acetobacteroides sp. | reverse complement strand
ACCAAATGTACTTGCCATGGCCGGAACTTTAAAAAGGATGATGAGCAGCGGAATAAGCATAATAGCCCAGGCTTCATCTTTAAGGCCGTAGTACAGGGAATGCTCGAAAAGGACATCGGTATTTAGCGAAAGAAGCTTGCCAATGGTTTCGTAGCCCTCGCCGTAGAGCGATGGGAAAAGCATGATGAGCAAACCTAACGATATGCCTCCAACTAACAGCTTCGACAAAACGCTTTTGCGCCGTTTAAAAAAGCCTTCGATGGCAATAGATGCCCAGGTAAAGTATAGCGATACGGCACCACAGAGTACCCCAAGTATGGCGTAGTAGGGAATGTTGTACACCGAAAAGTCGAGTAGGTACTTTTCGGGAAATGTTAGGGATGACCCCACAAAAATATAGGTGATGCTTACCGCGCTAACCGTTGAAAGAAGCAGCGGCACCACAGCCGACATGGTAAGATCGAGCATTAGCACCTCGAGGGTAAAGATCAAGCCTGCAAGAGGAGCACCAAATGCGCCTGATATGGCACCTGCTGCACCAGCACCGAGCAGCAGGGTAATGGTACGCGCATCAACCCGAAAGAATTGACCAATATTGGAACCAATAGCCGAACCTGTCATTACGATAGGCCCTTCGGCACCAACCGAACCGCCAAGACCAATGGTGAGCGAGGTGGCCACCATAGATGAGTACATGTTATGCGCCTTAATGCGCGATTCCTTTCGCGAAATAGCGTACAGCACCTTGGTAACACCGTGCCCAATATCATCTTTTACAAAAAAACGAATAAACAGAATGGTTAACAGCACACCTAGCATAGGGTAGGCAAAAAGCAGAATGCTCCCACTATCGACAGGTATCCAGCTAGTAAGGTTGAACTTTACAAAATGAATAAGCCACTTTATGGCTATCGCAGCAAAACCGCAGACAATACCTGTAAACACGCTAAATAGAAGCGTGAGCTGACGGTTAGACAGCCGCTTAATTCGTTGTACTACTAGCCGTCGATACGATGAGCGATACAGGTACATCTTTACTAAATAAATTTGATTGCTAAGTTAATCCATTATAACGTACCACCAAATGCAAACGAGCCACAACCAGGTGTAAAACAAAAGAGCCATCTGTAAATTACAGATGGCTCCTTATGTTATTCGGTTAGGATACCTAGAAGTTTAACCCCTCTACGGCAACGTTAAGCTTACCTTTTGCGACACCAAGTATCTTGAACGACTTGTTGGCAAGGTAGATGTTTTCGATATCAACCTGATCGACAGAACCGTTTATGGTTACATTTTGAACCGAACGGTTGTTCTTAAGACTTGTGTTAGCAGTAGTTTTCGCCATATTTATGTAGCTGCTAATTGGGAACACCAAGTTTTCCTTAATTTTCTCCTTAATGGTGCTCTTGAAAAGCCAAGCCGCACTCTTAAATAGGATATTCTTGGTTTGCATTTCGAAATCGAAATCGGTTACCTCTACTGCCTTCGTCTCCTTATTATATACAGGAACGCCAACAAAGTAAACCATTCCGTTGAAGCTGCCTGTTAGGGCGGCGCCAACAACCACCTTACCGCTACTGCCATAAATTTGCAGGCTATTTACGGTTACCTTCTTGCCACCAGCATCGAAGGTTTTCCCTTTTACCTCCTTAATGGCCATTTGCTCGGCTTCGGTATAGGGGATATCTGTCCAGATGTTAAAGTTAAACTGGGCGTCTGGCTTTTGAATCAGTCGGAAGCTAGGCAGCTTACCAACAGGGGTAAATGTTGGAGGAGTAGCCGAAACAAGTACCTCGGTTTGCGACTTAACGCCAACCGCTGCACTGATATAACCATTGTGGGTAGCGAAAGGAGTGGCGGTAACCTCCGAAGGAGTTAGCTTCAGCCAAAGGTTAAAGTCCTTGTTTATAAGCACAGGCTGCTGCATTTGTTTCCAAGCGCTAGCCATTTGTGCCTTTATATCGAATTGGGTTCTAATTTGGTTGTCGATTTCGGAACATACCCTACCCTGCATACCGTTGACAATTTTGTCGGCCACATACTTCACGGGTACCTGAAATCCTACAAGGCTAACCTCTGGATTGGTAATCCACTCGAACCCTGTAGAAACAGTTTTGGAAGAAACCGACCAATCGGGAGCGATACTAAAAGTGGTATGGTATTTAAGTGCTATTTGAAGCTGTACCTCCTTTGCCAAAGTAATACCAAGCTTAGTCATACCTCCTCTGAGCCAAATTTTCAGCGGAATGCGGTAATCAACACTCATGCCATTAAGCTGTACGGCTATCGGCTGAGCCTTCCACACCTTAAGCATAACGTTATCGTCTTGGATATTCTTATCCTCGAAAAGCAAGCCGTTAATTTCGGCATTAATTTTACTATTTAACACCTTCTCGCTAAGAGCAACAGGAACGGTTACTACCGAAGAGGTTGGCTTATAGTCGAAATTATTATACCCCTCGTTAGGGTTTGGAATGGAAGATGTGGAAGAACATCCCTGAATAAAAAGAACGACAGACAAGCTAGCTAGAAGCTTATAAAAACTCTTTACTCGCATGGTTTAAATATTTTGAATGGATTAGGCGACAAAGTTAACTAAACAGCTCCCACGCCAGCCTGATTTCTTCATAAAAGGCGTTA
>CAXYUU010000490.1:0-2660 GCA_964292015.1 uncultured Acetobacteroides sp. | reverse complement strand
GAGTTAGACGAAGTTATTTCAGGGGGAAAACGAAGTTAGAGGTAGAATGTTGAAGTCAAAGGAGGCAAAGAAGTCAAAGAAGTCAAAGAAGTCAAAGAAGTCAAAGAATTTTCACCTACCAATTGACGGGAGTTAGACGAAGATATTTCAGAAGGTAAACGAAGTAAAAGAATACTGACTCTCACCTCTCACCTCTCACCTCTCACATCTCACGTCTCACGTCTAAAATCTCACCTCTAATGTCTCATATCTAAAATCTCATCTCGCCAACTCAGCCTTAAATCCAATCTTCTTAAGCGCATCAATAATCTCTTCGACGGAAGTGTTGGTGCTTTTTATGGTTAGCGGTTTAAGGGGTAGGCTGGTGTTTACCTCCCAGTTGCCTTCGCCCACCAAGCTGTTGAGCGTACCGGTGACCTTGGCGATACATCCGCCGCAGCTGATGCTGGTATTCAAAATTATCGTGTTCATGTTGCTTGTTTTTATGCCGCAAGTTAGGTGTGGTTTAACCTGTGGGTGTTACATAATTCGGGAAATGGTTTGTAGTTAATTATAGCGCCTGCTACTTAGTCCACTTCAACCGTAGGCTGTTGCTAACCACGCTTACGCTACTTAGCGCCATGGCAGCACCCGCAATCATAGGGTTCAACAGGAATCCGTTAATGGGGTATAGCAGTCCGGCAGCAATGGGGATACCTACCATATTGTAGACGAAAGCCCAAAATAGGTTCTGCCGAATGGCCGCCACCGTTTTGCGGCTAAGCTTAATGGCCGCGGGTATTTTGGTGAGATCGTTACTAATAAGCGTCATCTTGGCAACATCCATGGCAATGTCGGTGCCTTTACCCATTGCGATGCTAACATCCGACTGTGCCAGCGCCTGGCTATCGTTAATGCCATCGCCAACCATGCCCACCACCTTACCCTGCTGCTGCAGCTGCTCAATAAAGGCGGCCTTGTCCGACGGCATGGTTTCGGCCTTGAAGTGCTTAATTCCTACTTGTCGTGCTACGGCAGCGGCGGTTTGTGCGTTGTCGCCCGTTAGCATGTACACCTCAACGCCCATCTGGTGCAGCTGGCGAATGGCCTCGGTGGAGCTATCTTTTACCCGATCGGCAATTGCCAGTACGGCTAGTAGGTTATGGTCATTGCCAAAGTACACTACGGTATTGGCGTCTTCGCCCCATCGGGTAACGTTTTCGAGTATCGAAGCTGTAGGCGAGTAGTGGAACTCCTCCATCAGCTTAGCATTGCCTACCCACCAGGTCGACTCCATGTATCTAGCCGTAATACCCCTGCCGGTAATGCTTTCTACCTGTTCGAGGTTTACCATCGAGGCCGCTTTGGCAAAATGGTTTGCCACGGCTTCGGCTAGGGGATGCTCCGACGATTTTTCGATGCTTAACAGGATGCTCCTGTGTAGCGGCGATTCGGCATCGGCCATCCAGCTTGTGCTTACCACAGTGGGTTTGCCCTGAGTTATGGTGCCCGTTTTATCGAGTACAATTGCGTTTAGCTTGTACGCCAGCTCTAGGCTCTCGGCATCTTTTATAAGAATACCATTTTCGGCACCCTTGCCAACACCCACCATAATTGCCGTTGGGGTTGCCAATCCAAGTGCGCACGGACAGGCAACAACCAGCACGGTTACCATGGCAAGCAGGCCGTGCGTTAAACCATTGCCGCCACCCAGCAGCCACCATCCAAAAAAGGAGGCCACCGCAATGGTAATTACTATGGGCACAAAGATACCGGCAATTTTATCTACCAGCTTTTGTACGGGAGCCTTGCTGCCCTGTGCCTGCTGCACCATGCGGATGATGCTGGCAAGTAGGGTGTCGCCACCCACCTTCGAGGCCACCATCCGGAAGCTGCCCTTCTGGTTGATGGTTCCTGCAAAAACTTCGCTGTTAACTACCTTGGCAAGGGCAATAGGTTCTCCGCTAATCATACTCTCGTCTACAAAGCTGCTGCCATCTTTCACATGCCCATCTACAGGTACCTTGTCGCCAGGTTTTACGAGTAGCACATCGCCCACCTTTACCTGTGCTATGGGTATCTCGCGGGTTTGGTTATCCGAGCCAACTACCGTTACGGTAGTTGGCTGTAGGCCTATCAGCTTTTTTATGGCCGAGGAGGTGTTGGCCTTTGCCCTCTCCTCCAGCAGCTTTCCGAGTAGGATAAAGGTGATAACCACCGCCGATGCCTCGAAGTAGACGTGGGCGTGTAATCCTCGGCTGTGCCAAAACTGGGGGTAGAGCGTATTAAAAACGCTGAAGAGGTAGGCAATTCCCGTGCTTAGCGCAACTAGGGTGTCCATGTTTGCGCTCCTGTGCTTGGCTTGCTTCCAAGCGTTTATGTAGAAGTGACGTCCTAGCCAGGCGACAACTGGAGTGCTTAGTGCCCACATTATATAGCTCGCGTAGGGCTTCTCCATAAAGAACATGCCTACAACTACCAGCGGGATGCTTACCGCAATAGCCCACCACGTTTTTTTCTTGAGATCGAGATGGTGGTTTTGGTGCTGCTCTTCGAGTGCCTCTTTGGCCTCTTCCGATTCATCAACGATTAGGTCGTAGCCTACCGATTGAAGCGTAGATTTCAGTAGCGATGGGGTTACTATGGTTGCCACAAACTCGACCTGCACCGTTTGCGTTGCC
>CAXYUU010000489.1:0-2678 GCA_964292015.1 uncultured Acetobacteroides sp. | reverse complement strand
GGGAGAGGGTACCTTACACCAATTTCTTGCTCTCCGGGCGCCGGAGAGCATACCCTTTGTCATTTTGGCACTCTCCGGGCGCCGGAGAGCACCACTTTCACCAATTTCTCGTTCTCCCGGAGCCGGAGAGCATACCTTTTGTCATTTTGGCACTCTCCCGAAGCCGGAGAGCCTCCCTTACACCAATTTCTTGTTCCCCCGACCCGGGAGAGCATCGCTTTCGCCATTTGGACGCTCTCCCAGACTGGGAGAGCCAACCCAACCAACGCCCACCCACTTACCAACGCCCGAAGTTGGCCTTGCCGACGACTATAGTCGTGCCAACAGGTGCAGGGAGTTGGTGTTGTGTAAGCCGACAACCTTTTTTAGGACGAGACAAACCATCCCCGCTTTGCCGCCCCTCCTTAAAAAAGGTGGGGAGTACGCCCTGTGCAACTTTTGTTGTTACCATTGGCTGCTTACATCGAAAGTACGCTGCTGCCGGGTTGGTGAATTTGAAATGGAGAGCTTGCCGCTTGGCGCAATGAGTAATCGGAGCCATTCCTCGCGCCATAAGCGGGAGGTGCCCCTAGGGCGGGGTGGTTGGTGAGTGTCGGTTGTTGACAAAAACACGTCCTTTCAGGCTCCGAAAAATTAGCGTTGATTCAATATTTTAACCGCGAAATCCCCGGTCATCGGGTATGTTGGTTAGGATATGCCTCTCTTTCGCGTATCTTTGGTAGGTTCAACCAAAATAGAGGGCGTATGACTAAAAATCAGCTAGAACAGGAGCTTCGTAACCTTTTCGCCGATGGCGAGTCGGCCTACATACGGCAGCTGGTGACGCTGGTTGGCCTAATTCGCCCGGCCGTTGCCTCCAACGTGGCTATTCCGCGCGAGCGCTTTTGCTGGCTGGCCGAAATTCTCACCGCCGATGCCCACCTGGCCGGTAATGTGGCCCGGTGCTTTTCGCAAATCTTTACCAGGCATAGCGCCAGCAAGCTGCTTTCCGAAAGCGGAATTGTATCCACCCGTAGCTTTTGGTCCGATTTGCTCACCAAGCTTAACCGCAAGGTGCTTCCCGAGTACTATCCCGACGAGGACATCCGCCAGCTGCTCCACCGAGCCTTCAACCACCGTACCGACTACGTTTGGCTATCGGCCATTTCGCAGAGCGACTGGCATCGGTTTATGCAATGCCTCCGCACGGCCGATGATGGTGGGCTGTACACCGCGCTGGTCGATTCGCTTTACGATTCGCTGATTGTCCTGTCCCAACGAATTACCGCGGTAGCCTACGAGCCCGAAATCGACTCAAAGCTACCCGATATGGAGAGTGTCAACTCCCCGTTCTTAGAGCTGGCACGCTCCACCAACCTGCTCATAAAGGCAAAGCAAACCATCTCGAATGCGCAAAATGTCGAGCTGTGCGGGTCGATTATCGGCAGCACCATCGACGATTGCAAGCGAAATATCGAGCATATCTACGAAAATAAGGACAAGTACGGCGTTAGCATGCACTTCGTCTACCTCATTAAACGGCTCGAGCAGCAGGTCGATCGCTACTCGATGCTGCTGGCCACCATCTACCATACCGAAAACAGTAAAATCGACAACCATACGCTGACGCTCATCCAGCAGCTGCTGCGGGTCGAAAAGCAGCAGAATAGCATCCGAAAGCACCTGCACACCAACTCCAGGCTGCTGCTGTACAAAATTGCCGTAAACACGTCTAAAACTGGCGAGCACTACCAGGTTGCCAGCGCTAAGGAGTATGTGGTGATGCTTAAGGCGGCACTTGGTGGGGGTCTGGTGGTGGCGCTGCTGGCCAGCTTAAAGCTGGGGGTGTCGTACCTGCCGCTCTCGCCGCTGGGTACTGCGGTGGGCTACAGCGTAAACTATGCGGTGGGCTTTGTGGCCATCTACCTGCTGCACTTTACCCTGGCAACCAAGCAGCCGGCTATGACCGCTTCTACCATTGCCAAAACCTTGGCCAACGGCCATTCCAACGACATCATAACGCCCGAAACCCTGCAGCTCATCCGGCAAATTGCCCGTAGCCAGTTCGTCTCCCTTGTCGGAAACGTGGCGGCCGCCTTGCCCTTTGCCTGGCTGGTTGCCTTTGCCTTTTCGTATCTCGGGGGTGGGCACATTGTCGATGCGGGTAAAAGCGTCAGCCTGATGTCCGATATTAGTCCCTGGACCAGCCTGTCGCTATTCTATGCGGCCATTGCGGGGGTGTACCTGATGCTCTCGGGGGTTATTGCCGGGTACTACGACAACCTTATTCTGCATAACAACTTCTACCTTCGGGTTAGGCACCATAGCGGGTTGAACCGGCTATTTGGCGAGCGCCGAACCCGATGGTTTGCGCTGTACATCTCCAATAACTTGGGTAATCTGATGGGGAATGTGGCGCTTGGCCTATTCCTTGGGGCAACCTCTACGGTGGGTCATTTCATCGGCCTTCCGCTCGACATCCGCCACGTTACCTTTTCGGCAGCCAACTTTGGCATTGCGCTGGCCGACTATTCGGGCATCCCCCCAGTTATGCTGCTGGTGCAGGTGGGCGTTGGCATCTTTGGCATTGGCCTAATGAACGTGCTGGTTAGCTTTGGCCTATCTATCGCCATTGCCCTATACTCGCATGGGGCCAACCCTTCGGAATATGTGCGGTTGATTAAGGTGCTGCTCAAGGA
>CAXYUU010000488.1:0-2689 GCA_964292015.1 uncultured Acetobacteroides sp. | reverse complement strand
ATCCCAGAAAGGCAGCATACTACTGGAATAAGGCGTTGACTATGGAGATCTGTAGGGTAAATGAACGCGAATCGATAAAGAATAAGATTAAGAAACTAGAGCTGAGAAATTAGATATGAGATATGAGATTTTAGATGTGAGATTTTAGACTTTAGCTAACACATCTCACATCGCATATCTCACATCGCATATCACACGTCTCATATCTCCCATCTCCCAATTCGCATGAAAAAGGATTCAAGTATTCAGTTTTTGGCTCCATCCGATATAAAGACCTACCAAGAGGCTTGCCTTAAAGACGAGCTGCTCTACCTTCAAGCCAACTCGAAGTTTTACGGTCGGATGTTCCGTGAGCATGGCATCGATATTGGCAAGGTGGAGCATTTGGAAGATTTGGCCATGATGCCGGTTACAACCAAGCTCGATCTTCAGCTCTATAACGACGATTTTATTTGTGTCGATCGGCATGAAATTATCGACTACGTAACCACATCGGGCACGTTGGGCGATCCGGTAACCTTTGCCCTTACTGATGCCGACCTCGACAGGTTGGCCTACAACGAGTTCCTCTCGTTTACCACCGCGGGATGTGCCAAGAAGGATGTCATTCAGCTCATGACGACAATCGATCGTCGCTTTATGGCTGGACTGGCCTACTTTTTGGGTGCTCGCGAGCTTGGATGTGGGGTTATCCGCGTGGGTAACGGCATTCCCGAGCTGCAGTGGGACACCATTCATCGCAATCAGCCTACCTGCTGTATTGTGGTGCCCTCGTTTCTCCTAAAGCTTATCGACTACGCCCAGGCAAATGGCATCGACTATATCAACAGCCCGTTAAAGAAGGCTATATGCATAGGCGAATCGCTCCGCAACAACGACTTCTCGCTGAATACCCTGGGCAGGCGAATCGCCGAACGTTGGCCTACCCTTACCCTCCATTCTACCTATGCGTCTACTGAAATGCAGTCGTCGTTTAGCGAGTGCGAGTGCCGCAACGGGGGGCACCATCAGCCCGAGCTGATCATCGTTGAGTTTCTCGACGATCAAAACCGGGTGGTTAAGGAGGGCGAAGCCGGAGAGGTTACCATTACCACCCTTGGCGTTAAGGGAATGCCGTTGTTGAGGTTTAAGACCGGAGATATCTGCTACCATACCGTCGAGCGGTGTGGTTGCGGGAGGCAGACGATGCGGCTTAGTCCAGTATTGGGCCGCAAAGGGCAGATGATAAAGTACAAAGGAACCACCCTTTACCCCACCGCCTTGTACGATGTGCTCGACAATATTCCCGATATAGCCAACTACATTGTCGAGGTGTACACCAACACCCTAGGCACCGATGCCATCTTGGTAAAAATTGGGAGCAGCAACCATTCCGAAGAGTTTGTTAAGCATATAAAGGATCTCTTTCGATCCAAAGTTCGGGTTGCTCCCGAAATCTGCTTCGAACCAATCGAAAGTATTGCAAAAAAACAGCTACCCCAGATGAGCCGTAAGCCAATAAAATTTGTAGATTTCCGCGATAAAACTTAGTGGTAATCATAAAAACTCAACTATTATGAAAAAGGGGTTGTGCATGGCAATTCTGCTAGTCTCTTCCGTCTTCGCTTTTGCCCAAACAGGTGTTACAGATGTAAAAGAGGTGAAGAGCGTCGTATTTTACGGGGTCGACTTTTCGATGGCCAAGGCCTATGGCGTTGGAGAATCGCCTCAGGTGCTTAAGAAGGCGTATGCCGATATTAATCAGCTTTTTGTTAAGGAGTCGGCCAAGTATAATGTCTCGCTGTATTTTTCGAAGGAGGATGTTTTAAACAGCTTCGATTTGGTAGACAAACGTAATTCGGCCATTGATGTGGCTTCCGTAATGGGCAGTAAAAGGTACAGCATCGCCAAAAGCCAGCTCGACTCGCTGATCAAGGTGTACGATATCCCTAATGGGAAAGGGGTAGGCCTGGTTATTGTTGCAGAACGACTCGATAAGCAGGATGCGATAGGATACTTCCACGTGGTATTCTTCAATCAGACCACCAAGGAGATTCTCTACTCGAAGGAGGTTTCGGGTGCTGCTCGTGGCTTTGGCCTACGCAACTTTTGGGCACATCCCATTTACCGAATCATGAAGGAGTGGAGGTACTCCAAAAGCTAGCTTGTCATGCCAATTATCCACCGATGCGCATGCCGTAAAACGGGGATAGCTACTACAATATAAAAGCCGATCTCTATGGTTACATGGAGATCGGCTTTGTCGTTTATTAAAGCAGGTGTACTTATCCAGCACCCATGCTAGCACTACAGCCGATTCAAATATCACGAAAGAAAACAAAAAACGATGTGTCGCCTCTCGTCTCTTTCAAGTATAATAGGCATCAGCCTCGTGATACTTGCGTCGTGTGTCGTGATACCTGTAATCGTCTTTCAAGTATAATTTGCGTCAGCCTCATGATACTTGTGTTGTGCGTCGTGCTACCTATATCGTCCGTCAAGTGCAATAGGCGTCAACCTCGTGATACTTGCGTCGTGTGTCATGATACCTGTATCCGTCTGTCAAGTATAATTGGCGTCAGCCTCGTGATACTTGTGTCGTGTGTCGTGATACCTGTATCGTCCGTCAAGTGCAATAGGCGTAAGCCTCGTGATACTTGTGTCGTGATACGTGATACTAAATTGGCTGGTAGTAAAAGTTGTATCCGTC
>CAXYUU010000487.1:0-2702 GCA_964292015.1 uncultured Acetobacteroides sp. | reverse complement strand
AAAACTTCTGAAGCTGAAGCACTTCCACCATTAATTAAAACTATAACTTTATAGTCTCATTTTTCTTTTGTTGTATCTTTATACATTTCTTTTTTATCTTTTGTCTGTAATCCATAAACAGGTTTACGACCTGGTCGGTGCTGGATGTTTCCTTTAGCCACTTGACGTACTTTTCGACGGTTAGCGGCCATTCGGGCCATCCCTTATTAGAAAAGCGGAAGGCGATATCGTCGCTAAGGCGGTAGTTGCGAAGGAGTATTCGTAACGAGGGGTAGTAGGGGTTTACGTACAGCACATTGGGGCTTCGCTTCTCCAAAATTGCATCGGCCCCTTCGGCAAGGATAGCCTTAAAGCGCATTTTACCCACACGAGAGCCAATAAGATCGGAGTAAAATAGCACGGTATTCCGGAAAACAGCCGGTTCGACCCCAAATAAGCTTTTGATTTTTTGACGATGCTTCGCTACCTGATACTCGAAGTCGGCAGTGCCGATCATGGAGGATAGCGAATGGTAGTAGGTTTCGGCTAAGAACTCGACACAGCCCGTTTGGGCGAGCTCCTTAAACGAATCGATGACCTTTGGCGTAAACCTTTCGAATTGCTCCAGTGCGGTTCCCGAGATAGAAAAGGCCACCTTGAACTCCCCCTTATGCTTTTTTATTTGGCTAAGCAGTACGGCGTTGGCGGGGAGGTAGCATTTTTCGGCGACCTTATTCATGATGCTCCGGTTGGCAGAGTCGTCGAAGTAGCTGACATCCTTACCAATATCAAAAAAACGAAATTGCTTTAGGCGAAAGGGTTGGTGAACTTGAAAGTAGAAGCAAATATTTTTCATTCCAGTATTTTTAAACAGAAAGTAGGTTAGACAAGCTCCTTGTAGCACTTGATCAGATCGTCGGCCACCTTATTCCACTTTAGCTCGGAAGCCTCCTGATACCCCTCCTGGCTGAGCAGGGAGGAGAGTGCAGGATAGGTTACCAGGCCGTATATGGCGTCGGCAAGGGCATCAACATCCCAAAAATCGACCTTAATGGCATAGTCTAACACCTCGGAGACACCCGATTGCTTGGAAATAATAACGGGAACCTTCGAACGCATTGCCTCGAGGGGAACAATGCCGAACGGTTCGGATACCGAGGGCATCACAAAAACATCGGTAATGGCCAGCATGCGCTCCACATCGGCTCCCCTTAAAAATCCTGTAAAGTGAAACTTGTCGCCCATCTTGAGCTCGGCCACGCGCATAACCAACCGCTTGAGCATATCGCCATCGCCGGCCATCACAAACCGAACGTTAGGGGTACGTTCCAATATCTTAGCGGCTGCTTCGACAAAGTAGTCGGGGCCTTTTTGGTAGGTAATTCGACCCAAAAAGGTAACGACCTTTTCGGGTATGGTCTTGCGCTTTTCTTCGGCAGAGAGCTTGCTGGGCTTAAAGTCGACACCGTTATGTACGACCTTCACCTTTTTGGGGTGTATTCCGTAGCGGCTAATTACAATGTTTCGGGTAAGGTTGCTGACGCAAATAACCATATCGGCCTCCTGCATGCCCATCTTTTCGATGTTGAAGACGTGCTGGTTTACGGTTTCGCCGGTACGGTCGAACTCGGTAGCGTGCACGTGAACAACCAGGGGTTTGCCGGATACGCGCTTTGCGGTAATACCCGCCTGAAAGGTAAGCCAGTCGTGGGCATGAATGATGTCGAACTCCTGCTGTGCCGCAACAAGGCCCGCAATAAGGGCAAAACGGTTAACCTCGTCGTAGAGGTTGACGCCATACTTGCCAGAGAAGCGAAATGATGAAGTTTGATCGTGAATTATTCGGAGCTTTTCCTGAACTTCTGCATTTTCGGAAAAGATGGGCCCGTCGGGATCGAGATAGGGCACAAGGGAGGAATCGATGCTAATCTTAAGCACCTTTTCCATGAACTCGCGGCCAAGGAGCTGCTCGGAAATATAATAGCCATCGGCACCAATAATGCTAGCCGCCTGCATATCCTCGTCGCCATATGCTTTGGGAACTACAAAAATCGTTTCCACATTTTTACTAGAAAGACCCTTAGTCATACCATAACAAGCAGTTCCTAATCCGCCTGTAATATGAGGAGGGAACTCCCATCCAAACATTAACACCTTCATGAGTAACATTATTTACATTATTTCTCTATCAAAAAATCATTTCCAATCTGCTGCATCTCGCAAAAAAAGATTGTCCAAAACACCACTTTCATCGTTAAAAAAACAGCCAACAGCCGGCTATTCACGGATGAACCGTACCTCTCAAACAAAGATTCGATATAAAGAGTCGATAAATTATGCCTCTTAAAGACTTTAGGCCCCATAGCCAGCAGAAAAATCGTTGTGGATTCGCTGCTACCAACCGGTCGAAAAATTTCCAAACAAATTAGAAAATTCGGGGGAGAAATCATATTAAGTTTAAGCTAAAAGAATACATAAGAGCAAATTATGTGAAGCCAGCAGGAGAATATCCCCCTGTGGCACCGCCAAATCGCAAAACACCTAACAGCGAAACGAACGAAATTGCCCCAAAGCCTAACCTACCTATGGTGCGTAACCGCGGAGATAGGGCGAGGTGAGCGAAAAGGCGGTGGGCGCACCGTCGAAAAAGGGTAGCGCCGCCCACCAAACCGGTAGCGCAACTCGAAGGATAGGCGGTGCAGCTTTAAAGACTGTTAATGCCA
>CAXYUU010000486.1:0-2714 GCA_964292015.1 uncultured Acetobacteroides sp. | reverse complement strand
TGATGCATTGGTGTAATCGGGTTCACAAAATCTAGCTGAAAGGTATTTTCGTAAGTCCCTGCACTATTTTTCGACTTCTCGCGCCATTGCCCTGCTGTAATGTTATTTATGCTATCGCGATTGGTACGGTACTTGGTAGGGCCCAAGTCAAACTTGTACGAAGTAGTAAAAAGCTTATCCGGCTTTTTAAAGGAACGTTGGTAGTCAATATTTCCAGTAATGGAGCTCCAGCTATCTTTTGAGTCTGTCAGATATAGAATATTTTGGGTTATTGCCCCTTCCTTCGATTTGGTTATATTTAGATCTGAAGCCTTACTATTCCAAGAACCTCCAAATCCCATAAACGAAGCGCTAATGAGGTTCAACGAGTCTATTTCGTAGCTCAGCTCACCGCTAGCAAAATTCTGAGAGCTATGAGACTTGTATTCTCCTTCAGAAATAGACTTAAAAAAATTGGGATTACTTGGACGATTCGTCTCCGTATACTTATTAGAAGAGGGACGCTCCCACCTATTATATCCGTAGTTGAATGAAAAGGCAAACTTTCCGAGGGTAGCAGTGGTGTATACGTTGCCACCATATCCTCCAAAGTTATCGGTTCGAAGGGAAACATTTCCGGCAATACCAGAGAGCCCTTTTTTAGTGGTCACAATGTTGATGATACCTCCAATTCCTTCGGCGCTGTACTTCGACGAGGGGTTCGTAATCACCTCGATGTTTTTAATACTACTGGCGGGCATGCTCTTAAGAACCTCCTTGGCATTGTTCGACATTAAAGGAGACTCCTTACCGTTGATAAGAATCTTGTAGTTTCCTGCTCCCTTTAATTTTATATTGTCATCACCATCTACCGACAGTAAGGGCACCTTGCGCATCATATCCAGCGCATTAATGGTTTGCGATTCGGGGTCGGCTTCGGGATTATAGGTTATTTTATCGGGTTCGATTTTCACCAGCTGCTTTTGCGCCTGAACAACCACCTGACCTATTTTGGTTGCCGATTCGCTCATTACGATAGATCCTAAATTCTCCTTGGGTTTACTACCCACACTAAACTTTACCCTTGTAGGATTGTAGCCTATAGCGGTAATGATTACCTCACCCTTTGGTTCTTCCTTTAGCGTAAACTCGAAAGCTCCATTTCCATCGGAAGCCAGCCTTTTCAGCACCTTCGCCTGTAAATTTTGCACCGTAACGGTTACAAATGGAACTCCCTTCCTCGAAAGCGAATCGACCACCTTCCCCGAAAATTGAATTGACCCTGAATCTCCAAACGAGAGTAAGGGTAACGCCCCTACTAGGAGGGCCAGAAAAAACAATCTATACATAAATAGTTTATTAAGTATTATTAAAATAAAACGTCATAAATGTATTCTAAATTGCACGCCATGATTCGATGTATCTTCTAACTTATGTTAATACTACTAAGAAAATAGTAGGCCATTTCTTACATAGCTTCTTTTAACGGCAAAAGGGTCTCCGAAAACTTTCAGGTTAAATAACTTCACTAACTTTGAGAGTTTTCTAAAATTGCAAGATGTCAGAAAAGAACTCCTCAAAATATATCTCCGTTAAGGGTGCTAGGGTACATAATCTCAAGAATATAGACATTGACATACCACGCAACAAGCTGGTTGTTATAACAGGTCTGTCGGGTTCGGGCAAGTCGACCCTTGCATTCGATACCATCTTTGCCGAGGGGCAACGCCGCTATGTGGAAAGCCTTTCGGCCTATGCCCGTCAGTTTCTTGGGCGGGTAAACAAGCCCGATGTCGACAATATCACCGGTATTCCACCGGCAATTGCCATCGAGCAGAAGGTAAACACCCGAAATCCACGCTCTACCGTTGGTACCTCTACCGAAATTTACGACTACATCAAGCTGCTGTACGCACGTATTGGCAAAACCTTCTCGCCCATTAGCGGCAACGAAGTTAAATCGCACTCGGTTTCCGATGTGGTCGACTTCATTGTCAGCCAGCCCGAGGGAACCCGAATGCAGATTATGTCGCCCTTTTGCTACGACGTACAAAGTGGAGTAATATCTAAGCTAACCCTGCTTATGAAGGAGGGCTTACAACGCTTAGAGGTAAGCGGCGAGCCAATGCGCATTGAGGAGGTTATTAAAAATGCCGACAGCATTGATCCCGATAGCATCTTTGTAATTATCGACCGTATTGCCGCCAGCAACGACGACGATTCGGTTAGCCGATTTGGCGATTCGGTACAAACCGCCTTTGGCGAAGGAAACGGAAAAACAGCCGTTAAGGTGTTCCCTACCGATGGCGAACCTTTTACAGCACCATTCTCGAACCTTTTCGAGCTCGATGGAATGCAATTCGAAGAGCCCAACGTTCACCTCTTTAGCTTTAACAGCCCGCTGGGCGCCTGCCCCCAATGCGAGGGATACGGTAAGGTTATTGGGATAGATGACGATTTGGTAATCCCCGATAAAACGCTATCGGTTTACGACGATGCGGTTGCCCCTTGGCGTGGCGAAGGGATGAAGGTATGGAAGGAGGAGCTTATCTACAATGCTGCCAACTTCGACTTCCCCATTCACCGAGCCTACTGCGACCTCTCGCCGGAACAGCAGCAGCTACTCTGGAGCGGGAATAGCCAATTTACAGGAATCAACGCCTTCTTCGACTACCTAGAGGAGAAGAAGTATAAAATACAGTACCGCGGTATGCTATCGCGCTACATGGGTAAAA
>CAXYUU010000485.1:0-2721 GCA_964292015.1 uncultured Acetobacteroides sp. | reverse complement strand
CATGTTATCAGTATTACTCGCTTATGCAGGATTAGCCATTATGGTTGGTGTAGCTTGCTATGGTAGTGTCGTTGGCACTACAATTTCTGGAAACGCAACTATCGGTGGTCTGCGTAAGAACCCTGATATTTTTGGTAAGAGTATGATTCTTACGGCACTTCCATCAACCCACGGTCTGTATGGTTTCGCCGGTTTCTTCCTTATCAACACCAAGATGTCTGCTCTTATTGTAAATGGTACAATGCCATTCGAGAAGGCTATTGCGATTCTTGCCGCTGGACTTACCATGGGGCTTGTAGGATACTACGCATCGGTAAGACAGTCTCGCGTTATTGCCAACGGTATTACCGAAATGGCTAATGGCAACGATGTATTCAGTAAGACAATGATTTTGGCTGTATATCCTGAGCTTTATTCGATTATCGCCCTTATTATGTCGGTACTTATTTGGCTTGGTCTATAGTTTACTATTTATAAATGAAAAGGGCTGCATCGAAAGATGCGGCCTGTTTTATTTATAAATAGGGATGCATTATTATGGAAAATGTACTTTTATAAAGTACAGTACGAATTTCGGCAAGTGAATACAACATCTTTTTAATTATTTTGTTTTTAAATCCAGCAATACAGAGTTTAAAGCCATTTTTCAGCTTAAGCTATACTTCAAAAACTGTAATTCGTGTACGATTTTCCACTACATCATTAGACGCATGTGGTCAAATTTGAAATATTAATGCATATGAGAAAGCATCCTTTTCTGTTCCTGTTTATAGCTGCTGTGATTTTAATTCCACTTATTTCGAGACACTTATGGAATAAGCAACCCGAAAAACCGCTAAGTATTTTGGTATTGGATAAAACCGTTTTGGATGATCAACGGCAAGAACATGTGCCCTTCTTCTGGATATTAAATCATAATAAATACGTAAAGAAAAATAGGACGTCTTATGATAAGAATAAGGATTACTTCGGATTTTTTCCTGATGGTAAAGGAACTTATCATATTAGCGATTTTAATAGCTATTCCGATTCTGCGCTTAGCTGCTTTTCTCAAAAGTATGATATGGTATACTATACTGATTTATATGGAATCTATAATAGCGAATGGGTAGAGCGATATCCAAATATAAATCAAGGAAATTTGGCGGTTAGCTCTCTAGAACCTTCGGAGCTGAGTTATGGAGGAATGACCATGAAAGAAGTCTCTTTTCTAAAAAAGATGAAGGCACAAGGGAAGCTTATCATAACCGAATTTAATGTTATAGGATCGCCAACGCCCCAAGATGTGTCTAGAGAATTTGAAAAGGAGTTTAACATGACCTGGAGAGGTTGGGTAGGTCGATACTACTCCTCCTTAGATACGAGCTATAACAAAGAACTTCCTCGTTGGCTAAAGGCGAATTACACTAAACAAAATAATGGACATTGGCCATTTAAGAAGGCCGGTATTGTATTTGTTCGAACAGATGATAAGCTGGTTATTCTAGGAATGGATTTGCATTTAAATACGGATGTACCTATTATAAATTCAACTGAAAAATTTCGAAAAACGTACGACCTTCCTAAAACCATGAAGTTTCACTACTGGTTCGATATTGTAAACGGATCAGATAGTACTGATGTTGTGGCAAGCTATACTATCGATGTAAATGAAGAGGGGAAGAAGATAATGGAAGAGAACTACATTCCGACAACTTTTCCGGCAGTTCTAAAAAGTAAAAGCAATAGCTACCAATTCTTCTATTTTGCGGGTGATTTTTCAGATAATGATGTTTCCCTGATTAATACGAAGTTTAAAGGAGTCGCGAGGTTAAATCAGGAGATTGTTCGGGTAGAAGGCGAAAGTAGGACTTCTTTTTTTTGGCGGTTTTATCGTCCTTTATTAAGCAGTATTGTAGATGGCTACTACAATAAAAAGTCGAAGCATTAAGCTGGACTGAATAGAAAAGCCATCAATTGTTAAGGTTGATGGCTTTTTTTATTATGCTTTTTTTGCTGGTTTTTTTTCAAGCTTTCCTCTTCGCCAAAAATCTCCGTTGGCCTTACTTCCTTTGTACCCCTGTTTTTTTGCAGATTCACCTTTGCTTTTTTCAATTGCTTTGGTTGCACCTACAGCCGAGGCTACACTTACAAATGGATGGTCGTAGATTACACGAATATCCTTGCGGATAAGCTTTTCGATGCTTTTTAATAATGGTACCTCTTCTGGATCAACCAAAGAGATTGCAACACCACCATTACCCGCTCTACCAGTACGTCCAATTCGGTGAACGTATGTTTCTGATACTTCAGGTAGCTCGAAGTTAATAACATGCGATAGCTGATCGACATCAATTCCTCGTGCAGCGATATCGGTAGCTATAAGAACACGGGTTGTGCGGTTCTTAAAGTTATTCAGGGCACTTTGACGGGCATTTTGAGACTTATTACCGTGAATTGCCTCAGTTTTAATCCCCTCTTTTACAAGCGATTTTGCGAGCTTGTCGGATCCATGTTTGGTACGTGCAAATACTAATACCGATTCGACTGTTTCGTTATCGAGTAGGCTAACTAATAGATCTTTCTTTTGCTTCTTTTCTACAAAGTAAACCAGCTGTTTGATAACATCAACAGTTGATGAAACAGGGGTGACTTCGACTTTAACCGGCTTGTAAAGAATGGTATTGGCCAACTTTTGTATTTCGGCGGGCATGGTTGCCGAGAAGAAAAGTGTTTGACGCT
>CAXYUU010000484.1:0-2721 GCA_964292015.1 uncultured Acetobacteroides sp. | reverse complement strand
GTGGAGCGTATAAGTGGTTATGGTTTGCCCTTACCACGAGGAGTAAAGGGTTCAACCCATATAAAAATGGGTTTTGCAGAAGGGCATGTTGCCCAAGTTGGGCATTATGCCTTTGGGCACGCGTTGGGTAGGTGCTGCTGCATTGTACTGCTTACGTAGTACGATGGTTTATTTTTATTTAGAAGATAAAAAAGTTGAGTAGTTGTTTAGCTGTATTAAGAAATTTACTACATTGGTGCAGCTGATAATAGTTAAAGGTAACTTAATACTTCTGATATATGGTAACAAGGTCGCATCACGTCAACGGTCATGGTCATGGCCATGGAAAGAAGGTGGCAAAGAAAAAGGCAACTACCACCGAGCAGCTCGCCCGCATATTTATAATTTTACTGGCAGTAGCTATAGCCACTGCTCTGATTTACCTGCTGGCCGTTCGTCTTTTTTAACGACTACTACAGGCAACCTAAAAAACGAACCGCAATTTTACGGTTCGTTTTTTTGCTTTAGGTAGCGTAAGCGTGCTGTTTTAATTTTGGCTATTGGCTTTGCAGCAGCTCAACTTTTCGGATGTACCCCTCGATATCGAACTTCGATTTGCAGCCGTTGTAGCTCATGTAGCGTACCTTTCCAAAAATCGGACGGGGAAACCAGGCCCGGTCGTGCACCCCTCCAATGCTCCAGGCTGCACCTGCATAGCCATTGGGGTCGCGGCCGTCTATCGAGTACCGGTCGTTTAGGTAGATGGTGGTTGCCAATGCCTCCTCGGGCGAGGTGGTCCACTCCATTATTTTTTTTGCCCAGTACATGCGTAGGTACCCGTGCATTTTACCCCGTACCACCATTTCGGTTTGCGCTGCATTCCATAGGCGGTCGTGCGTGAGCCCCTGCTGTAGCTCGTCGAGCGTGTAGGTGTACTCGCGCTCGTCGGTTCGGTGTAGCGCGATATCCTTCTTTACCCAATCGGGAAAACCCTCCACGGTGTCGTAGTGCGGGTTGTAGTAGCAAAAGTTATCCGACAGCTCGCGCCTAACAACCAGCTCCTCCAAAAAGGCATCGCTATCGGGCGATGCGGCTGCTCTACGGCTCACCTCTATGGCAATTCGTTGTGCCGATAGCTGTCCGAAATGCAGGTAGGGCGACAGATCCGACTGCCAGTCGAGCGTTGGATTATTCCTTTTCAGGTTGTAGCCATCGAGCTTCTGCTCAATGAATGCGTTAAGTGCCCGTCTGGCGTAGCTCTCGCCAGGCTTTACCCATTCTACTGGCGGTACCGATTGGTCTACCTTTAGCCTAGCGCGCACGGCCGTCCAGTCGGTAGGCTTACCGCTTGGCTGGTGGCTGGCTTGTTTTACAAGGGGGGGGAATTCGGTAAGGAACTCCTCTAAAGCCCTTTTTATTTTTGGGCGGATGGTGTAGGCTCCATACTCCACCTTTTGCGATACCCAGTGGCAGGGAACAATGTTGTGGGCATCTACCTCGTAGTGGGAGATGCCCTCAATGCGGTTAATGGCGGCAATCCACTCCTGCTTTAGCCGTAGCGGATCAAAATCCGACACCACGATGCCGACTCCCGTTTCTGTTACATGGCGCTCGAATGCCGCAGTAGGGTTTTCATCTATTAAAAGGATGAAGGGGATGTTGTGTTCCGATAGCTGCTGCTCTACCTCCTGTAGCCCGCCAAGCATAAAGTCGAAGTGCCGTAGGTTGGCGCCGGGGTACGATGGGGTGAGGGTAAACACCACCTCGAGCGGGCATCCAAATTTCGAAGCCAGCTCCTGGGCAAAAAGTATCGACCAGCTGTCGGCCACGCGTTGGTCGCGGCTCATGCGGTAGGCAACCTTTTGGGGCGGGCGGTCGGTGGTTTTGTGCGTAATCGCTCTGCGTGTATCTACTTTCATAAGTACCTCAAGGTATAAAAAAACGGTCAGGTTTACGCCCGACCGTGTAGCTTGCTCTAAAAAATTAGGTGTAAGATCGATCCTCTCGTCCGTTGGGTGTCTTCTCTTAAATAAACCAAGGGTTGATCCATTGGCTTGATCGCATAAGGATGTCGATGTACTGGGCACGGGTGTAGGCAAACGGATCCTTAAGGTTGACATACGATAGTTTACCTCTAAACTCCTCGATATCCTCGTAGCCCTTTGTTTTCATCCAGATGTCGATTTCGTTGAGCATGGTTTTGATGTATTCGGGTCCATTTTTGTACACCGCGCTTACAACCTGTACCGTATTTGCTCCCGAGAGTAGCATCTTGATGGCTTCTTCGGCGGTAACAACGCCGGGAGACGCCGCAAGCTGCGCCTCGATGCGCTTGTCTAGTAGTTCGATCAAGCGGAGAGCCCAGCGGGTGTCGTGGGATCGGACCGAGACGTACGGCTGCTTCATTACTTCTGCATCGATGTCGATATCGGGCTGGTACATCCGGTTGAAAAGTATGAAGGCGTTTACCCCGATCTTGTCCATTCGCGATATTACCTCTAGTGGATTGCCGTAAAAAGGGCTAAGCTTCACCCCAATAGGAATCGTTACCTTTTCCTTGACAAGTTGAAGTACTTCGAGCTGGGTATCGATTATTTCGGCACCTGTAATTTCGAATTTGGAGGGCGACGAGTAGAAGTTGAGCTCTATGGCGTCTATCCCGGTATCCTGCATGCGAACGGCCCAGTCGGCCCACGGGGCTGGTGTTATGCAGTTGGGGCTGCCTATTACGGGTGACGTAAG
>CAXYUU010000483.1:0-2726 GCA_964292015.1 uncultured Acetobacteroides sp. | reverse complement strand
TACGCTAGCCGAAGGTTGGAGGACGAGAGTATAGCGCGTAGGCCGCCACCTGGGTAGCAACGCTACAATTAGGTGGACAGTGTACGTTGTGACGAAGGGTGCTGCCGTAGGTAGGGGCATCGTACCGAATAGGTTCCGCGGCCTGCTGCTGTACCGTAAAATGGTGCGTGGCATCGTATGCCAGGATACGCTGCGGTAGCGTAACCCTACTGGCTACTACCGAAATGGTAGCCTCTTGAGGTTTGGCCGCTTCGACATCCGACTTACCAAACGTATAAAACCCGTACGATAGCAGGTAGGCCACCACCGTGAAGATATAGGGTAAATGCGTAGAGAATAAGCCGAACTGAAACATAGGCATATTTTAATCTGGTGCAAATTAAAGCATTTATGGGCGAAGAACAAATAGACGTTGGAACACAGATTTGACTGATTATACAGATTTACACAGATTTATTATACGTAATCAGCACGTTATACCGTATCACGAAGCTTTGCCTGTAGTAGTTAACAAGCCTACACACCCAATTTCTTGTTCAACTTTAGCGATAGGTGTATGCTTTACCATTAATACTAAGTAGCTATCAATCCGTGTAAATCTGCTCAATCTGTTTAATCTGTGTTCTGATGCAAAAACAGTAAACAAATCTTCCAGAAAACAGTTTAACCGCCAAAAACCACGGCTCATCGATTTAAGCTCCTTCGAAAGAAAACAAGAGCTTATCTTTGCGCCCGAAATCAAACTGTACACCTTAATGTCTAAATCGCACAAGCCGGCACTCGGATTCATATTTATAACCCTTCTACTTGATGTCATTGGCTTTGGAATAATTATTCCCATTCTGCCCAAATTTATCAGCCAGCTAATCGGGAGCGATTTAAGCAACGCATCGCTGTACAGCGGCTGGCTTATGTTTTCCTTTTCGATCATGCAGCTCATCTTCTCGCCCATACTGGGCAGCCTGAGCGACCATTTTGGGAGGCGGCCCGTTCTTCTTATTTCGCTTTTAGGATTTGGCATCAACTACCTTATCATAGCCTTTGCCCCTACCATTGTGTGGCTCTTTATTGGACGTTTACTAGCGGGAGTTATGGGCGCAAGCTTTACCACGGCATCGGCATACATTGCCGATATTAGTACGCCCGAAAAAAGGGCGCAGAACTTTGGCCTAATTGGGGCGGCATTTGGGCTTGGCTTTATTATTGGCCCGGTAATGGGTGGCGTGCTTAGCCAGTTTGGCCTCCGCGTACCCTTTTACGTGGCAGCAGGTTTAACCTTTATCAACTGGCTATACGGGTATTTTGTGCTACCCGAATCGCTACCGAAAGAAAACCGCAGGAAGTTCGACATTAGGCGCGCCAATCCGGTTGGATCGCTAAAGATGCTCAGACGATACCCGCTCATATCCGGATTTGTAGCCTCGCTTATTCTTGTAAACATCGCCAGCTTCGCAACGCAAAGCACCTGGACATTCTTTACCATGGAGGCATTTCACTGGAGCGAAAAGATGGTGGGATACTCGCTTGGGGTGGTAGGATTAACCGTTGCCCTGGTGCAGGGAGGGCTGGTTAGGTATACCAATCCACGACTAGGACCGGCAAAATCCATTTATGTTGGCCTTATATTTTACTGCATTGGACTAGTAATGATTGCCTTTGCCCCACAAGGATGGATGCTTTTCGTAATCCTTATCCCGTTTAGCTTAGGCGGCATCGCCGGACCTGCGCTGCAGGGAATCATATCGAACCAGGTGCCGGCAAACGAGCAGGGCGAGCTGCAGGGTGCGCTAACCAGCTTGATGAGCCTCACCTCCATTGTTGGCCCCATTCTAATGACTAGCCTCTTCTCGTTTTTTACCAGTAAGAATACCTTCGTATACCTTCCCGGAGCACCGTTTTTAATGGGTGCCGTGCTGGTACTGGTAAGCATACTGCTGGCACAAAGTACCCTAAAGATGCTTAAGCACCAGAAGCCTCATGTTGCAGCTGTGGATGGACAAAGTAAGGCGTAGGTTAGCGAGTGTAAGTAGTAGCATTACGATTAAGCTAATTCAACAAGAGCTAGCAACAGGATAGCAATACGACTTACCTCACTTATATCCCGCAGAAAGGCACAGGATTCTGCGCTAATCTGCGGAATCTGCGGGAAAAAGATAAAAAGAAGAAGTAGACCTGTCGGAGAAGTTAGCGACACACCCCTACCAACTATAAATAAGGAGGTGAAACAGGGTAGCAACAAGGTAGAATTACGACTTACCTCCCTTACTTCCCGCAGATAAGTACAAGATTCTGCGCTAATCTGCGGCATCTGCGGGAAAAAGAAAAAAGGAGAAGCAGACCTGTCCGAGAAGTTTGCAGCACACTCCTACCAACTATAAATAAGGTGGTGAAATAGGGTAGCAACAAGAGATATCACCTTAATAAATACAAACTGAACGCTAAGCTACTTTTGTATGGGTAAGAGTATATTTTGTCGATAAACGACAACTACAAACCACCCCGCCCTACGGGCACCCCTCCTTGAGAAGGAGGGGAGTGCGTTGAATAAGCTTTCGGACTTAGTCTCAACATTGTTTTTAAAAGTCCCACTTATCTCCCACAGATCATAGGCATCAGCATAGGTTCTGCGCTAATCTGCGGCATCTGCGGGAAAAAGATAAAAAGGAGAAGTAGACCTGTCCGAGAAGTTTGCAGCACACTCCTACCAACTATAAATAAGGTGGTGA
>CAXYUU010000482.1:0-2742 GCA_964292015.1 uncultured Acetobacteroides sp. | reverse complement strand
GACATCACCAATCCGATGGTGAAAGCCTTCTCCAAGATTCATCTATTCGACTCACAGTCGGATTTTAAACCTTGGTTCCGGAAAATAGTGGTAAACACCTCCATCGATCACTACCGATCGCTGGTGTCCAAGGATCCGACCTTAAGAGGGGAGGAGCTTACCCAGCTCATTCCCGAGAACGTCAACTTTCTAGATGCCCTAAATGCGAAAGATATCATCCGCCTGCTCAACCTGCTGCCCGATGGCTACCGTATTCCCTTTGTTCTTTTCGAGATAGAGGGCTACTCGCACGCCGAAATCGCCAAGCGGTTAAAAATAAAGGAATCGACATCACGAGGTAACCTTACCAGAGCCAAGCAGCAGCTGCAGGTTTTGGTAGCAAAGCACTACTCCTATGAAGAAATCTAACATAACCCATACTGATGCAAAGTGGAAGGAGACGCTCGAGGAGTGGACTCCCGATGTGGAGGCTACCGGATGGGAGAATGTCGCCAACCGCATTCCTTCGGGAAGGGTATTTCGCGTTAGGCAGCAGGTCGAGGGTAGCGCTGCAAAGGTTGTGCGTGTTGCCGCTCGCCTAACCTATTCGAAGCTGGCGTTGCTGGTAATTCCGGCAGCGGTTGTTACCGGATATGTAGCGTACAAGGTTCTGCCGAGTAACCCTACACCTGTTGCGGTTCAGCGGATGAATGTCGCAGAGCCTGCTAGCATTGCGCCTAGCAACGAGCTGCCTGTTAATGTCGATCCGTCCGATACCCCAAAGGATATCCCAGTAGGTAACAAGGCCGATCTTTCTCGATCCGTACTAGCCCCACAGCCTACAGCGAGTAGTGCCACTGCCGGTGGTATGGGGTCGCCAGCTTCGGTTGTAAACGTTGCGCGGGGCGGTGCAAGCAATGCCTTTGCCCATCATGCTAGCGGTATGCTTACCGATGCAGTATCAAAAGGCTCCAACATAGCATCGGAGGGTGGTGCAAAATCCCCTGCAAGTGCCGATATCTCTGTTGTATCCAATGATCTTTTTGCCACTCCTCAAACCGCTGCCGGTAAAGCGGCAGGTCGTAAAGCGGCAACCTCCAATCTCCGTAGTGGGGGTGGCTCCTCGGGTAACGCTTTTGCTGCTCGCAATGTTAGTCCATCAAATGGCGGGTCAAATACACCATTTCGCGCAACCGCCATACGAAACAGGGAACCGCTAGGGTCGCGTAGCGTTGGGTCGGCACGGAATCGATCTACGCTTACCCATCGGTCATTACATTCTGCAACCAACTCGAACCCGCTCGCCGTGGTTCGTCCCAACGTGCTGGATCAACCCGATAAGCAAAGGGGCATAAACGAACGCGAAAAGGCTATGCCGATGAGCCGGATTGCGATACAATCGTCAGACTTAAGGTTACAATCGGGCCTCCCTACCAACGGCCCTATTCGGTTCGATGCCGTTCCTTTAGGTAGGTTTAACCTTCGTCGCTTTTCATCTTTTTGGGGTGCTGCGCTCGAAGTGGGCGCTGCTCGTAGCGATTCCTCCACGTTTGCCCTTGCCGGTATTAACGCCTTTACTGGGGTAATGTATAGGGGTCGGGTGGGGCTGCTGGTTACTGCTGGTGCCCGGTGGGTTGGCAGCTACTACACATTAGCATGCTACGATTTGTCTAAGAAGGTCGATATTCCGGGGACGAATCCCGATTCGGCCTATGCAAAAACAACCTCAACCAGCATAAAAGGCTACATGCAAGCCTCATTTGGTGCCGATGCGGTGGTGCGGCTGTACGCCAATCCAACCATGTCGCTATACGCTACAGCGGGTATGCGGGGGTGCTGGGTGACGCATGCAACAGGCGATAGCACCTCCCGAACGTTCCTTCCCCTTTCGGCGGTGCGATTCTCGACGGCTTACCAGCGCAACGTATGGTTTGGCAGCCTACTTATTGGTGCCGCTGTCGAGTACCAGCTTAAGCAGGCTCGACCACTGTCCAAATCGGACATGCTGTTTGGGGTAAGTATTGGGATTGTCTTCTAGCTAATGGGCTAGATTACAGTCGAGCCTCCATTTATTGGCTGTATTGCTGATTGCCGAATGGCAGGGGAGGTGTCCTTACCTGTGATTTTACATTTTGTATTTTGATGGTGGCAGCATGCTTTTTCATCAAAATGTTGTGGGTTGATGCTTGTCGTGCTGAAAATTGCAGCAGCAATTCTTCATTGGTTTTTGCAGGCACAGCTTCATGAACAGTCTCGAAAATCCCTCCGAAGGAAAAAATAATTGAGATGGACACAGTTTCATGAATACTCCCATAGTGTCCATCATCGACTGTTCCATCCACATCATCGACTGTTCCAACGTCATCATCGAGTGTTCCAAGCCAATCATCGAATGTTCCAACGCCATCATCGCGATTTCTTCGCCATCATCAACGATTTCTTCGCCATCATCAACGATTTCTTTGCCATCATCGACGATTTCTTCACCATCATCGACGATTTCTTCGCCATCATCGAGCATTCCAAGCTCATCATCGAGCATTCCAAGCCAATCATCGTGTGTTCCAACGCCATCATCGAGCGTTCCAAGCTCATCATCGAGTGTTCCAACGCCATCATCGAGTGTTCCAAGCCCATCATCGAACGTTCCAAGCCCATCATCGAGTGTTCCAAGCCCATCATCGAACGTTCCAAGCTCATCATCGAACGTTCCAAGCCCATCATCGAGTGTTCCAAGCCCATCATCGAGCATTCCAACGCCAT
>CAXYUU010000481.1:0-2742 GCA_964292015.1 uncultured Acetobacteroides sp. | reverse complement strand
GTAGCAGCGCATGCGGTTTATTTCGTCGTGCGAAAGCCCAACACCCCGTTCCAGCACCGACTCGTAGGGTGATACAAACACAAAAATTACAGCTGCGGCATTTTCGAAAAAGGTAGAAAAGTATTCCACCTGATTCTTAATCTGCACTCCTACCTCGTGATTTTTCTCCGGAATTGATTCTATCTTCAGGGCTACAATTTCAGCAATCTCCGACATCTTGCCTTTATTTGCCAATGCCACAAATCGCCAAGGCTGAAAGTTATTGACACTTGGAGCAAGACCTCCAATTCGGCAAATCTCACGGAGGGTATTACTATCTACCTCCTTTTCGGAGAACGAACGTATGCTCGTACGCTTTTGGGCAACATCAATAAATTCCATGGTTCTTGTTTTTGCTTGTCAATTTAAGGTTTCTTGGCAAAAAACGCAATAGGAAATGATAGCGTTGGACGGCTGGCAATATACACTCCTACACAAACAAGCAGCATTGAAACTAGCTTAATCCAGTTTAAGCTGTCAACTCCCATCATAAGAGCAAATATAACGGCTACAACAGGCTGAGTGTAGGCGAAAATACTAACAGTTGATGCCTTAATATGCGTTAGGGCATAGGAGGTAAGTAGGTAGGCAAAAAATGTGGCTCCAATTACGATAAACCCAATATTAAAAATTGCATCAAATGGTTGAGCAATTAGATTGTATTTCATCAAAGGCATAAGTCCTATAGGAAGCATTTGAATCGTGCCAAAAAGAAATATCCACTTAATCACCGTAAGAGAAGAGTACTTCGACATAACCGGTTTTACCGTTACGAGGTATAGTGCGTAGGCCGTAGCATTTCCCAAAATCATTAAATTCCCAAGAAGATGCTCTTTCCCAAAGCTAACTGTTCCGCTATAGGCTACTAGCGAAATGGCTCCCACGGCACCAATTATTACTCCGATAATCTTGGTAGGAGTAATTTTATCGTGCAGTAGCAATGCAGAAAGAAGTAGGACAATAATTGGTCCGGAAGTTATAATAATCGCCGCATCAATAGGGGTGGTTTTAGCGATACCACTAATAAATAAAAACTGGTTTAAGGTTACGCCAAACAGGGCAGCAATAAAAAGTCGTATCAAATCGCGCCTCTCAACTTTTTCTGATTTATAGAAAATCGATACTAACCACATTAGTATGGCAGTTACCGAAACTCTGTACATAGTTAGCGTAGCAGGGTCGATGTACACATTCACCACCATTTTCGAAACGACATAGTTAACACCCCATATAAGGTTGGCACCTATGATAGCCGAAATGGCCCAAAATTTCACAGACCTGCCTGTAAGAAAATTCATTGTCATATTAAGTTTTAGTGAAAGCCGCCATTTAATCGCTCTATTTTCTTTACATTTGGGAAAATGGATTAGAAGATGAGCCAGGAGATTAAAAAAAATGCAGTAGGCAAAGTTAAGACTTCGAATATAATTTACCCTATCATAATTGGTTTTGGCGTTATTGGCTATATGGTTTATACTGAGTTTAAACCGGAAGCATTTAAAGTTGTCAGCCTATCTACCAGTACGCTTTTTTGGCTCGGTGTCGCTCTAATTCTTATGGCTTTTAGAGATATTGGCTACATGATCCGAATACGACTTCTTGCTGATAATCATCTTTCTTGGAAACAGGCTTTTCGCGTAATTATGCTGTGGGAATTTACCTCGGCAGTTACACCCTCGGCTGTAGGAGGAACAAGTGTTGCTATACTATTTGTGCATAAGGAAGGGTTGTCAATAGGTAAAAGTAGCGCTATAGTTATGGCTACATCTTTTCTCGATGAGCTCTACTTTATACTAACGGTTCCTATAGTTTATATTATTTTTGGTAAAGCTCTTCTTTTCGATATTCAGGGTTCATCTGCTCTTGCCGAAGGTCTTTTTACCATCGCCTTAGTTGGTTACTTAGTTAAGCTTGTTTATACGATTTTGCTTAGCTACGGTCTATTCTACAATCCTAAAGGGTTAAAGTGGCTCATTGTAAATATTTTCAGCATACGTTACCTGCGTAAGTGGAGGTATAATATGACCATTATAGCCAGTGAAATTGTGATGTCGAGCAAAAACCTACGTTCGCGACCCGCGTCTTTCTGGATAAAAACATTTGGAGCAACTGCATTTTCGTGGACTTCGCGCTACTTTGTGGTAAACGCCCTACTGTTGGCGTTCTTTACCATGCACGATCAATTCTTAATCTTTGCTCGGCAAATGGTAATGTGGATTATGATGCTGATAAGTCCAACTCCAGGAGGTAGTGGTTTCGCGGAGTACGTTTTTACAGTTTTCCTAGGTGATTTAATACCTGTAGCCGCTGATTTACAATCGGGACTTTCGGTTGCTTTTGCGTTTATTTGGAGGTTGATTAGCTACTATCCTTACCTTATTATCGGAGCGATAATTCTTCCTCGATGGATTAAGCATAAATTTCACATCTCAAAAGTGGGGCATCACAGCTAGCGAGTTATCATCTTGAAAAATGAATCCATTAAATCGAGGCCGTCGAGTTGATGCTCAAAATGATTTTTTATAGATGGATTTGGTGCTATACCGAATATATTTCTGCCTTCGTTGCAAATGGCGGCAATATTGCTGGTGGAACCATCGGGATTGCTTTCCTTCGAAATGTAACCTCGCTCGTCGCAATATTTCATTAAAATTTGCCCTTTTAGCTGAAGTTTTGGTACTACTTCATCTTTTATGCGGTAGT
>CAXYUU010000480.1:0-2768 GCA_964292015.1 uncultured Acetobacteroides sp. | reverse complement strand
TTTCCAACGCTTAACTAAGGTAGCATTATATCCAAGCATGTAAAAATTAACCATGAAAACCCAAACCAAACTTTCAAAATTACTACAAATAGGATTAGTGCTTACTTTTTTACTCCCAGCAGCTGCTGAAGGTCAGATACGAAATCGTATTAAATATTCCGATGTAAAGAACGACAATCTGAAAGGATGCGTTAGCGAGCTGACAAATAGGGAGTACAATGTAAGTTACACGGATAGCATTTGCTACGTACTAAAACCAAACAACTTTATTTTTGACCAATGCAACTACAAGGTTACCTTTAATAGGCAGGGCTACAAAACTAAGAAATTCGACCTTCGCATTGATCTCAATGATTTGCTCGTGAACACACACGAATGGTTCTACTATTACGACAAGACGAATAGGATGATTAAGGAAAGAAGAATTTCGCCCCCCCCCCAGGCCGACTCTATTATATGGAATTACACCTACCTGAAGGATACCATAAATATTATTCAAACCAGTAATATTATAACGTATGACTTTACGTACATACAAAAGGGAGATCACGAACTTTTTTTCACATATCCAAACACCACCTACTCAACGAAAAGAATCTTCGTATACGACAAGTTGAGTAGGATTATCAGAAAAGAATCCTACAATACCGACAACACGGCAAGTTTCATAAAATTTCACTACTACAGCGATACTCTAACCAACGCAAAAAGCGGAGAATCCGACGTGTGGTGCATAATGAACTCAATAACCAATACCACCTTTACAAACGACAGCCTTGGCAATCCTATAGAAGAGAAGACATACTATCCATACAATAATCATTACGAAACCTTGAAAAATGAATACAGGTACGATAAAGAAGGTAACTGGATAGAGAAGAAATGCTACAATGCCAAAGGCTTACTTAACAGCATTATTAAGAGAGACATAAAATACTATAAGTGATTCTCCAGGTTCCTCTAATCTGAAGCCTTTAGAATGTGCTTACTCTTTTAGATCACAAACCTTTTTTAGACATTCAACCACTCCGTGGTTGGAAAAACAGGATAGCATATTGACCCCGCATTGCATGCGGGGCTAATCGAATTCAATCCCGAAGGGATTGGAGAACTAGAACAGAATAGGTGGAGGTCGAATATGGTGAGTGTTGGGATTAGAAAAATGGGGTTAACACTCGATCGTAATTACTATATTAACCCCTATATTGATACGGGCACTAGCCTACCCGACAATTTGAATAGCACCGTAGAAACCAAACAAATAACTATTCCATAACCAAATACGAAGAACCATGAGATCAGCAACCATCCGACAGCTACTTGCCGTAGTGCTTGTATGTGGCGGGCTAACCGGCTACGGGCAGGAGAAAAAGACACCCGACTACTACCTAAACTCGGTAAAGATGACGATGACGAACGTGTTTATGAATACGAACAACATCGATTCGATAAAGGTATTGCACAAAACGTCAAATGGCGAGATTTACATCACCACCAAAAATAGGTTTAAGGGTTTTATATCGCTAGATGAGGTGCTAAGGGGACGAACGGATGCCCGCTGCAACAGCGGTGAGGTGATACTACGAATTAATGGGGAAGCGATTGACGACACTACCGACGTCCGGATAGATGCGACGTACTTTATTTCTGTGAAAACAAAAAGGTTGTCGGATGTGAAGTATCTTGACCCGAAGTACCACCGGCTGGTAGTGGTAGATATTTCACTAAAATCGGAAATGGAAAAGCCGTCTATAAAGATACGTGGGAATGACGTTTTTCAGTCGGCATACAAGACGCTGTACCACCTGTGAGAAAAACCATATGGAGAGAATTCTGGAGCGGCTCAACGAACATGAGGTTGAGGTTGATGAAAAATACCTCGTATAGACATTCAACCACTTCGTGGTTGGGAAAGCAGGGTGGCATATTGCCCCCGCATTGCATGCGGGGCTAATCGAATTCAATCCCATTCGGGATTGGAGTACTTGAACAGAATAGGTGGAGGCCGAATATGGTGGGTGTTGGGATTAGAAAAATGGCATAGCCAATCGATAGCTGAATAAGCCAACATGCAGGATAGGACAACAGAGGTAGCAAACGGGTCTATTGGCAGGGATTTCCGCGTTTAAAAATAGCGTATGAACAAGATTGATTCATTTGACTTGTTTGAAAAGGAAACCACCCCGCCCTACGGGCACCCCTCCTTAAAAAAGGAGGGGAGTACGCTCTGTGCTAATTTTGACGTTACCATCAGCTGCTTACATCGAAAGTACGCTACTACCGGGTTGGTAAATTTGAAATGGAAAGTTTGCCGTTTGCCGCTTGGTGCAATATGTAATCGAAGCGATTTCTCCCGCCATAAGCGAAAGGTGCCCGTAGGCGGGGTGGTTCTGAATGATAAAAATCAACCGATTCAAGTCAAAATTAAGCTAGCCCCTTAATTAAATCTGAAACGCGAAATCACTGGGACTATCGGGTGTTAGGGTTGCAGGGATTTGAAATTCGACACAAACATTCGGCAGAAGAGTGTAAGAGTCTACGGAATTGAAGAGAATGGCAAAACGTTTTTTGCAGCGAGGAATCCTGAAGGGATTCAATTCGAATAGCCACAGGAGAAACCTGTGGAAGGTAGGAAAGCAACCACCAACCCATGGATTTCGAGTTTAACCGCTGAGGATAGCAATGCAGGTTCATTTAAGTGTAGTGAGGTTTCTTCTTTTCTTTTTTGAAGGCAAAAAAGAAACAAAAAACCTTGGCACGAATTAACT
>CAXYUU010000479.1:0-2778 GCA_964292015.1 uncultured Acetobacteroides sp. | reverse complement strand
TCTCGCAATATTCTTATTCTCACGATTATCATAGTTAACAATCGTGGCAAAGAACTGCATAAGAACTCTAAAAATTGAGTCGTTCATTTAAGCAATTATCCCTTTATGGTACAAAAATAGATTATTGTTTGGCATTTCATAGCTTAAAATGCTCATCAAACATCCATATTGTTTTATTATTCCGATTTTTTGAAGTCTTAGCTGTAAAGAATTTACTTTGCAGCAAATTTAGAGGATGGAAAAAGTAGTCGTAGGAATGACTGGGGGAATAGACAGCACTCTTACTGCAATAAAACTAAAAGAAAGAGGATATCAGGTAATTGGCGCCACACTACGCATGTGGGATAGTAAAAAGACGGATGGCTCAATCGAAGATGCACGCATACAGGCACAAAATATGGGCATTGAGCATCATGTGGTAGACTGCCGCAATGAGTTTAAGACGAAAGTGGTTACAGGTTTTGTGAGCTCCTACTTAAAAGGGGAAACTCCTAGTCCATGCGCATGGTGCAACCCAACCATAAAGTGGAAGCAGCTGACCGATTTTGCCGATAGCATAGGTGTAACGTACATCTCGAGCGGTCACTACGTTCGAACCGTAAAGCACAACAACCATTACTATATAGAAAAAGGCGTTGATCCAGTAAAAGATCAGTCCTACTACCTGTGGATGCTGCCCGAAACAATCATCAAACGAATGGTACAGCCCCTTGGAGGTATTACCAAAGAGCAAACAAAGCAGGAAATCAAAGATCGAAACTTTGACGATTTGGTTCCTAACCAGGAAAGCATGAGCGTTTGCTTTCTTTCGGGTATGGATTATAGAGATTTCCTCGTACAGATATCACCCGATGAAATGGCGAAAGTTAAACCGGGAGTGGTGCTAGACGAAAAGGGAAATGCTATCGGAACCCATAATGGCCTACCTTTCTACACCGTTGGTCAAAAACGAGGTTTGACGCTCGATGTTGAACGTGAGGCATACATTCAAGCAATGGACAGCAATCGAAATAGCATAATTGTAGGAAAAAAGACCGATCTACTCCGTTCCGAATTTCGGTTACGCGACATACATCTCATAAATGCGAAGGAGATTACCCCCTCCACTCCTCTCGAAATCAAGGTAAGAGGGTACGGACTAAATCCTGCGGGGAACGGATATTTAACCATCGAAGGCAGTACAGGAGCTGTGCGCCTCGAAAACCCGGCATGGGCAATATCACCAGGACAACCAGCCGTATTTTATATAGATAACCGGCTTGTTGGTGGAGGATTCGCCGTATAACACTAGCCCAAAACATACCGATGCCTGCAACCAATTTGTGATTTATCCTCTTTTCGCTAACTTTGCAGCAGCTCTTTTATGTACAAACCGTGTTTATATTGGCACCCACGGATAAAAAATCAATTATGAAAAACAGCATTTCGCCTGTCTTTATGTTTTTTGGCATCCTATTCACAGCATGCCTACTCATCTCCAACATACTCGCCGTTAAGATTATTACCATTGGTTCGATGGCAGTCCCTGCTGGGGTTCTCATATTTCCTATTTCGTATATTGTTAACGACGTTATTGTTGAAATCTGGGGTTTCAAAAAAGCCCGATTTGTCATCTGGATTGGCTTTGGCATGATGATTCTGTCGAACATAATGTACCAATTGGCCATTTCGATTCCTCCAGCCCCCTTTTGGTCTAACCAAGCTTCGTTTGCGTCGGTTCTGGAGAACTCGCCCCGAATTGGCCTTGCCAGCATTCTAGCCTACCTTAGTGGCTCGTTCGCCAATGCCTACATTATGAGCAGAATGAAGGTAATGAGCAAAGGAAATAACTTCTCGCTTCGAGCAATTATTTCGACTATTGCGGGCGAAGGGTTAGATTCTATCATCTTTATTTTTGTGGCTTTCGTTGGAATTATTCCAGTAAGGGAGCTGTTTATTATGGTTCTGGCCCAAACATTCATAAAGACAGCGTACGAAATCCTTATTCTACCAGTAACAATTTACATTGTTAACACCATCAAAAAGGTAGAAAATGAAAACGTATTCGACCAAAACATTTCCTACAATCCATTTAAGCTGAAAGAAGTTTAGCCCCTTTTTTCATACAAATAATATAAATAAAAGCAATGGAACGAGAAGAAGAAGGACTTAATTCGCTTGGAAATCAAGGTGTAGAATACAGGTTTGACTATAAACCTGAGGTATTGGAAACCTTTGTAAACAAGCATCCTGAAAATGACTACTGGGTAAAATTTAACATCCCCGAGTTTACCAGCCTTTGCCCCATTACCGGACAGCCCGTCTTTGCGACCATATACATTAGCTACGTACCCAACATCAATATGGTCGAAAGCAAGAGCCTAAAGCTCTACATGTTTAGCTTCCGCAACCATGGCGATTTTCATGAAGACTGCGTAAACATTATCATGAAAGATCTAGTAAAGCTAATGGATCCACGCTATATCGAAGTTTGGGGAAAGTTTACCCCCAGAGGCGGCATTAGCATAGATCCATACTGCAACTACGGTCTGCCAGGAACTAAATACGAAAAGATGGCGGAGCAACGATTTTCGCTCCACGACATGTACCCCGAGAAAATCGGAAGCAGGTAGCAAAAAGAGGCTGTCGGAAAACGGAATTTTAGGTAGCTAGCCCCAATGGTATCACGATACCGGGGCGCTAAGGAGTTACAAGCTAAGAAAATGTTAGACCAAA
This sequence comes from uncultured Acetobacteroides sp., assembly GCA_964292015.1. Taxonomy (GTDB): domain Bacteria; phylum Bacteroidota; class Bacteroidia; order Bacteroidales; family ZOR0009; genus Acetobacteroides. The sequence continues at coordinate 63 of CAXYUU010000479.1, read as the reverse complement.
CGGTACGTACGGTGGTGGGAGCAGCCGAAATACGGCTTATCCCCTTCCACCGGCACGATTTTC
>CAXYUU010000478.1:0-2782 GCA_964292015.1 uncultured Acetobacteroides sp. | reverse complement strand
TGGAGTAGGCGTTAGAGAGCGAAAGCATCGAATAGCGATGCTCCACCTGAACAAAAGCCTGGCTAGTATCGTTTCCTACCCGCTGGGTGGGCGAGTTCGGATCTTGGATTTCGGGATGCTGCTGCTCTAGTGCCTGCAGCTCCTTCATATGCATGTCGTATTCGTAGTCGCTTAACGAGGGTTGGTTAAGAACATAATACTCATAGTTAGCCTGTTCGAGAAGAGCTCTGAGCTTTTTAGCCTTCGAGACTATATTGTCGGTGGTCATTACATCCAATTTTGAACAAAAATATTCGTTATTTTTTCGAGAAAACAACACTTAACTGCACGTTAAGATAATTTATTTACTCTAATAATTAATATTTTTACAGAAAATGATGAGCATGGAAGAATTGAATTGGGAGAAAGAGGAAAAAAGGGAGCTGCTCAACCGATTTCGAAACCTATACAAGTCGTGTAAAAAGGGCAGCCTACCCGAAGAGCTCTCATTTTTGAAGCAGGCGTTTCGCATTTCGGCCAATGCCCATCGCGAAAAGCGACGCGAAAATGGCGATCCCTTTATTTTCCATGCCCTAGCTGTTGCCCAAATTGTTATCGACGAGATTGGGCTAAAGGGAACCGCTGCCGTTGCCGTACTGCTACACGAAACCTTCCGAATAGGCAAGCTTACCAACGAGGAGATTAGCAAGGAGTATAACTCGGAAATTGCCACCATCGTTATCGGTCTAAATAAGATATCGGAGATAGATCCCAAAACTAGCTCTAGCGAAGCCGAAAACTATCGCCAACTGGTTATATCCTACTCTGCCGATCCTCGGGTTATTCTCATCAAGCTCGCCGACAGGCTCGACGTGATGCGCCACCTCTTCCTATTTACCGAAGAGAAGAGGCAGAAAAAGGCAAAGGAGACGCTGACCCTTTACGCGCCGTTGGCCCACCGCCTTGGCCTCTACTCCGTGAAGTCAGAACTCGAAGACCTATCGTTAAAATACTCGGAACCATCCGACTATACCCATATTGTAACCAAGCTCGAAGAGACCGCCAAGGAGCGTAACACCTACATCGCAAAGTTTATAAAACCTATTATAGCAGGGCTCGACCAGTGCGGGCAAAAGTACGAGATTAAGAGCCGTACCAAATCCGTATTCTCCATCTGGAAAAAGATGAAGAAGCAGAAGATTTCGTTCGAGGAGGTTTACGACCTGTTTGCCATTCGTATCATCCTCGAAAGCGATTTGGCCCTCGAAAAGGCCGAGTGCTGGCGAACCTACTCGATTGTAACCGAAAAGTATATCCCCAACACCGAGCGTATGCGCGACTGGATTTCGGTTCCCAAATCGAATGGCTACGAGAGCTTGCACTCCACCGTTATTGGTCCCGACGGCAAATGGGTAGAGGTACAGATACGTACCCGCCGAATGGACGAAATTGCCGAAATGGGTATTGCTGCCCATTGGAAGTATAAGGGGATAAAGCAGCAGCAGGGCATCGACGACTGGCTGACCGACCTACGTAACCTTATGGAGCAGGCCGAAGATCCAAACGATATGGTGGAGAGCCTAAAGCAGCTCGACAGCTACCAAAAGGAGATCTTTGTGTTTACGCCCAATGGCGATCTCAAGAAAATTCCGGCAGGCACCACGGTACTCGACTTCGCTTTTGAGGTACACTCCAAGCTGGGCGTTTCGTGCGTTGGTGCAAAGGTCAACAACAAGCTGGCCTCCATTAAGGATAAGCTGAAAAATGGCGATCAGGTTTCGATCATCACGGCGAAAAACCAAAAGCCCACCAAGGATTGGCTATCATTTGTCATCACCTCGAAGGCGCGAAGTAAAATTAAGCAAAGCCTTAAGGAGGAAGACCTAAAGGTGGCCAACATGGGTAAGGAGCTGCTGTCGCGTAGGCTCAAGAACTGGAAGATGGAGTTTACAGACGAAATGGCATCCCAGTTTATTAAGAAGAATAAAATCAAGTCGATTACCGAGTTCTACGCCATGCTGGTTAACGGCAAGCTGGAGGTATCGGTAATTAAGGAGTATATAGAAAATAGTAACCAGGTAGAGGAGAAAACGGTAACCCAAGAGGCTCCCCATTTCCAGTATAGCAAGGAGCCCGAAAGCGGCGACTTCCTGGTTATCGACGAGCACCTCTCGAACATCGACTACAAGCTGGCAACCTGCTGCAACCCCATTTTTGGCGACGAGATCTTTGGATTTGTTACCATTAATAATGGAATTAAAATTCACCGTAATACCTGTCCGAATGCCAAAAGCATGCTCGAGCGGTACTCCTACCGCATTGTCAAGGCAAAGTGGCAGCAAACGCGCGAATCGAACTCGTTCCAAACCACCATTCGCATTATTGGGGAGGATCAGATTGGTTTCCTAACGCGTATTTCGGAGGTACTCTCGAAGGAGATGAAGGTTAACCTTCGTTCGGCAACGTTCGACACCAAGGGTGGACTTTTTGAGGGGAAGATAAAGGTGTACGTGCAGAATATTAAGCAGCTCGACATGATTATCCACCGAATCAACCGCATTAAGGGGGTTATCAAGGCTAGCCGTGTGGCCACATCGGAGTAACGGTGGAATCCTAAGGCAAAAGATATATAAAGCGATATAAGAAGAGGTTCAACTTGGAACAACTCCTGTTTATTGTGGTACAATGGTATTGATTACCGGTAGAACTTCAAGTTGGGGAGGTATAAAAAGACAACGAAAAAGCAGGAGTGCCCACCTAATTAAGTAGAGTATCTCAGTAGTTTTACTCGTAAACAGGAAGG
>CAXYUU010000477.1:0-2797 GCA_964292015.1 uncultured Acetobacteroides sp. | reverse complement strand
GTAGTTTCGATGGGCGACATTCCAAACTTTACCCGCGTATCGACCACCGGAAGCACGGTTCCCCGAAGATTTACTACCCCTTTCATATACGAAGGAGCCTTGGGAACCTTCGTTATTTTTGTCATCTCCAGAATGTTGAGCACCTTGCCAACATTCGCAGCAAATGTCTCATCTCCTAACTTAAACGATAGGTAGGAGTTGAGTGCGAGCGTTTCCTTGGTCATCTATTTTCGTATTATATTTTAATCACCTATTAATCCGGATATCGGAATAACATTAACAGGAAATAAGCTTACTGGATAAAGAGGATTGCGTGGAGAAACCCCACAATGAACTTGTGACAATTAAAATGGTGAGATATGAAATTCACCCATAATTCAGCCGTTCCCCAATATACCCCTATCCCCAATTTTGCTTCTTGTAAGAGTTGAACCTTCCTATTCGTCGCCCTCCTACATCTTGTACTTATATATCAACCTATTAACCCGAATACTACTTATCCTAAAGCCCGCCCTTGCCAGACGCCAGCTTTATTATTCGCGACACATCTAAAACAAGAGCAATAGTACCATCTCCCAGTATTGATGCTCCACTAACTATATCCAACTCCTTAAACGACTTACCGAGTGGCTTAAGAACAGCCTGATACTCGCCCACTACCCGATCGATTACAAGGCCAACCTTGCTCTCCAAGTAGCTTACAACAACAACTTGCTCCTGAATATCTTCATTCTCGGGATAATCGAGCACATCCCGAAGACATACGTACGGTATTTGATTACCAGCATGTACAATTAGCTTGTTATACCCCATCAGCTCGGTATGTTTTGCAGCAAAAATGGTATCGACAACCGAAAGAGGCACCACAAAAAAGGTATCTGCAATCTTTACCAGCAATCCATCGATAATAGAAAGCGTTAGCGGAAGCTTTATGGTAATAATAGTACCCTTATCCTGCTCAGAATCGATATCTACCTCTCCCCGTATTTCAGCAAGCTTTCGTTTCACCACATCCATACCTACTCCCCTACCACTTAGATCGGTTACCTTTTCGGCAGTAGAAAAACCAGGAAGGAATATTAGCTCGAGCAACTCCTGCTTGGATAGCATCGTATCGGCGCTAATAATATTTTGCTGAATTGCCTTTTCGCGAATACGCTCAGGGTTGATCCCCTTACCATCATCAGAAATTTGAATAATGACGTTGGTACCCGAATAGAATGCTTTAAGACGAATGGTACCCTGCGCAGGCTTACCCTTAGCAATACGCACGGCTTCGGTTTCGATACCATGATCGAGACTGTTGCGTAAAATATGCATTATGGGGTCGGCCAAACTTTCGATCATCGTTTTATCGAGCTCCGCATCGGCTCCTTCGGTTAGGAAGGTTACATTTTTATTCAGCTCGGTAGATACGTCGCGAATCAGACGATGAAAACGGGTAAGCATGCTATCCAAGGGAATAAGACAGATGCTAAATGCGGTATCGCGCAGCCTCCGTGACACCTTCTCCATATTTTCGGAAATGGCGCTTAGCTCGGGTAACAAGCTCTTTTCGGCAAACAAACCCAGCTGAGCCTGAATGGTTATAAGCTCGCTTACCAGGTTCATTAACCCATCTACCTTATCGGACGACACTCGGATACTGGTAATTGCCGCCTCTCTTACAGCGCTCTTCTTTAAATTAAGCGGTCCGCGATCTGCTTCATGCACGGCATCCAACAACGATGCCGAATAGGTTTTAAGCTCATCAAGACTAAACGCCCCTCCAGAGGCATCTAATTCGTGTACTTTATTAAAGAACGCCTCATTACTTATCAAGTTACAGGTTGCAACCTCCGATATCTCGAGCTCGCAGCTATCTTCGACAAAGATAAATACGTCGTGTAGCTCGCTTATGCTTGCCGAGGTTGCCAAAAATATATTCCATGCGGTGTAGCAGCAATCTTCTTTAAACGAAGGCAGCTCCGGAATACCTCTAGTATCGGCAAAAGTAACGCTCTGCCCCATAGAGCATAACTCATCGATTAAATATAGCGGATTGGTTCCCGAACGAAATACGTCGTCGTGCGGTTTAAAGTAGATATGGAAGGTAACGCTATCATCGGGTAGAGTAGCCTCCACCAAATCGGCCAAAACCGGTTCGATAACCACTTTTACTAAGGCGGTATCATCCTCCATTTTTATAAGGCAATTTATTCGGTTGGTTAGCTCAGCCGATTCCTTGCTGGTGGTATCGTCTACCCCATCGCCCTTAACTAAAAGAATCTTTAAATGATCGACAGCTTCCAACGATAGCGTCAGAAGTGATGAGGTAACCGGAATTCGTCCATTGCGAACCAAATCGTAAACCGTTTCGAGCTGATGGGTAAACTTGTCGATTTGCGAAAAGCCAAACATGGCGCTATTTCCCTTTATGGTATGCATTGCCCTAAACACCTGCTCTACCATTAGGGTGTCGAACGGATCATCTTCGAGCTTTAATAGCGAGTATTCTAGCTCGTGAATAAGATCGGTTGCCTCCTCTACGAACTTTTTCTTAAACTGATCCATTATCGTACAACTTTAGTGATGGCTGCTAGAAGTTTTTCGGGAACAAATGGTTTTATAATCCAACCGGTTGCGCCCGCATCCTTTGCCTGCAGCTTCCTTTCAGTTTGCGATTCGGTGGTAAGAAAAAGTATTGGAGTAAACTTATATCTTTCGCCCAATCGTACCTCCTTAATTAGCGAGATACCGTCCATTATGGGCATATGTAAATCGGTAATAATTAAATCAATATCCCGTCCATCCAAAT
>CAXYUU010000476.1:0-2815 GCA_964292015.1 uncultured Acetobacteroides sp. | reverse complement strand
ACTTGCAACGGAAAAGACGACCCCCATAAGTTTACAACCTGCAAACGAAATATTTTTAAGCCTTGCATCATCCAGATTTACGGAGCTAAGATTGCAGCCTACCAGCTGGCAATCGATCAACTCCACCCCTCGAAACGATAAATCACAATTTTCAAAACGACAGCCATCGTACTCTATCCCATCGAAACCACCAGTAGCGTAGGAAATATTGGAAAACACCTCATTGTCATAAACCTTCATATTAACACCTGCTAGTCTTCAACATCCTCCACGATTTCCTTAATACGTCCAACCTCGCCGGTTTCCAGCCTAACTTTAATGCCATGCGGATGAACTCCCGATTTGGTCAGGATATTTTTAACTACGCCTTCTGTTAGCTCGCCTGAACGCTGATGCTCCTTTAGCACGATGTTCACCAGCTGTCCAATCCTTACATCACTTCGCTTCTTACCATCCATCTGATCAATTTTAGTAAACAAATTAAGCAAAAAGGGTCGACAAAATTGCCGACCCTTCGTATTTAAATAACGTAACCGTTTTATCGAGAAAGCTGAGGACCCGATGGTATAAGAGCAATAGCCGCATCGTTATCACAATACTGCTCGAAGTTTTTGATGTACATACCGGCAAGCTTAACAGCCTTTTCTTCCCACGCCTTAACATCGGAATAGGTGCTGCGAGGGTCGAGAATGTTTGATACCCCATCAAGAGATTTCGGTGCAGTAAGGTTCATGATTGGAACTTGAAATGTTTCAACCTTATCGATAGAACCATCGATGATGGCATCAATAATAGCACGGGTATCCTTAAGCGAAATGCGCTTACCGGTACCATTCCAACCTGTATTTACAAGGTATGCCTTAGCGCCATGCTCCTGCATTTTGCCTACAAGGGTTTTCGCATAAACGGTTGGATGAAGGGTAAGGAACGCCTCGCCAAATGCAGGGGAGAATGAAGGAACCGGCTCGGTGATGCCACGCTCGGTACCGGCAAGCTTAGACGTAAATCCACAAAGGAAGTGGTACTGAGCTTGCTTTTCGTCGAGAATAGAAACTGGAGGAAGTACCCCAAACGCATCAGCCGACAGGTAGATTACCTTTTTGGCATGACCGGCACGCGATGGAAGAACGATCTTATTAATGAAGTAGATTGGGTAAGAAACGCGCGTGTTCTCGGTCTTAGAGCCATCGGAATAGTCGGGAGTGCCGTCGTCCTTAATAACCACATTTTCGAGAAGGGAGTCGCGACGAATTGCCCTCCAAATATCGGGTTCGTTTTCCTCACTCAGGTTGATAACCTTAGCGTAGCAGCCACCTTCGAGGTTGAACACTCCCTTTTCGTCCCATCCGTGCTCGTCGTCGCCAATAAGGAAACGCTTAGGATCTGCCGAAAGGGTTGTTTTACCCGTGCCCGAAAGGCCAAAGAAGATAGAAACATCACCGGCTTCGCCCACGTTTGCAGAGCAGTGCATCGAGGCAATGCCCGTAAGTGGCAAGTAGTAATTTTGCATAGCAAACATACCCTTTTTCATTTCGCCACCGTACCAGGTACCACCGATAACCTGCATGCGCTCGGTGAGGTTGAAGCAAACAAAGACATCGGAGTTAAGGCCATGCTCCTTCCACTTTGGATTTACGGCTTTGGATGCTGCAAGTACAACGAAATCTGGCTCACCGTAGTTCTCCAATTCGCATAGCGATGGACGGATGAACATGTTGGTAACAAAGTGAGCCTGCCAGGCAACCTCCATAACGAAACGCACCTTTAAACGGGTGTTCTCGTTAGTACCCGAATAGGTATCAACGACGTAAAGCTTTTTTGAAGACGAAAGCTGGGCTACAGAAATCGACTTTAAGTCGTTCCAAACATCGGTAGAAACAGGCTTGTTGATAGTGCCATCCCACCAGATGGTGTCTTCGGAAGTTGCATCCTTAACTATATACCTATCCTTAGGGGAGCGACCGGTGAATTTTCCGGTATCAACGGCAACAGCGCCAGTGGTTGTAATGATTCCCCGTTCGAAACCTTGATTTTTAGGATTAGTTTCATCCTTGTACAACTCTTCGTAACTAGGATTATGGACAATTTCGAAGCTGCCATTAATTCCATGCTTACTCAAGTCTATGCTTGTACTCATAGCGGTAAATTTAATATTAAGTTCTAGCTAGTTTTCTTATACCAAAGTGCAAACTAATGTGACTACTATACCAAATTATCCAGTTAATGCTCAAAATACGACGGACATCTTACGACAACAATCACACTTTATAGCGGCAAATGCATACTGCATAAGCCATAAGCCCTTGCCAGCAACAAACGTTTGCGGTAAAAATTTTCGCCTCAAAATACATTTTTTTTTACGACTTGGCACAATCCTACCGGTTTTTGTTAAAAAAAACACCTCGGCAGTACAATCAGCCATTTCGACAGTAGCCCGCCAGATGGTATATACCGCCATCTATAGCGCAAAACAAGGCACCTCGGACAGCTAAACAAGGTCCGTTTATCAAAGATAATTTCACCATTACGCAGCTAAATTTGCGCTCGCTGATGGGGTGCAATCCGGTATTCTGTAAAAAAGGATATGCGCTCGGCACTGAGACGTTCGACGTATAACGGTGGCATGGAGTAACGCTTATCCCGCTATTTTGGATGTCGACAAAGAACCCGAAGACTTCCATACAGGTGAAGCGACTCTCAACAGGTGGTGGTAACCTGTAGCGCGTAGGGGGATTGGGGCAACGCTACAGCCTAACGCTGCGCGGATATGCATAACATCGCGTACTCATGGTTAGAACCTGCGATGTGATGACAT
>CAXYUU010000475.1:0-2863 GCA_964292015.1 uncultured Acetobacteroides sp. | reverse complement strand
CATCCGGCATTGTTTACGAAGTACGATAGCTCGAGATCGCATTTTACTTGACTTTTAACATCAAGCTTTACCAAAACCTCGCTAGCTGGTTCTTTTTTTGTTGAGGCAATTTGTCGTATTTGGTTTTTAAGCGCAATCATATCCTTTTCGTAGCTTTCTATACTCCTATTTAGATCCAGCTCCTTCATCTTTAGCGACGCTATTTTTTCTCTATAGAAGTTCGATGTCTCCTTGAAGTTGGTTAAGCTCACCTCTTGATTCTTACCTCCAATTATTCGGTTGTCTTTTAAAAAGGCAAACTCTTCGTTTACGATATCGAGGTTTGTTCTTTCGACCTTAAGCTTGTCGTTTACCGCTTTTATTTTGGCATCGAGGTCGTCAAGCTCTTTGGTGCGCGAAATGCTATCGATATAGTTGAATTGGTGGTTAACCGAAAGCACGGTAACCTCTCCATTTACCCTTACCTGTATGCTTTTTGCATCGATGTAGGGCGATAGGCCAACAAACTTTAGCGTCGATTTACCTGGAACTAGTTCAACCTGTCTCTTGCGAATAACCTGCGCGCCAGTTATAAATACGGTGGCTTCGCTTACATCGGTTTTAATAGTAATATCTTTTTTTTCTTGGGCAAAAGCATCGGCAAAAAGCACGATAAGGATAAAGGTGAGAATGTTTTTCATTTTATAAATGTTTATCATCTTCAGTAGTATGTGTCGGCATGCAATATAGCAGGTTTTGTTAATATTTGGTTCTAGTTTTTTTGCTATTGTTTGCTGAAAGAAGCAAGAACTATCGGTAGTTGTGGATTATTAATACGAGTTTTTGGGGGTTACTTTCATAGTATCTCAAATGCAAGAAAGAGACCCCCATTGTGGAGGCCTCTTTCATCATATTTAGTTAAGCGTACGCTATCTCTATTTTTACTTACCCGTCCTACTCTGCTCATCGTCCGAGCTGGTGCTGCGCTGGCGGGCCTGCTTCACATCGCTGCTGCCAAATCGGTAGGTAAGCGAGATGCCGATACGCTGGCTGCTCCAGGTACTTTTGGAAAAGAGATCCATGTTATCGTATTTTGCGGTAGCTCTATTGTTAAAGGTGTTGAACACATCGTCGAACGATACTTTTGCGTTGAGCTTGTTGTTGAAGAATTTCTTCTGTAGCCCGAGGTTTAGGCAGTACATTGGTTCGACATTTATAAGACCGTAGGCCATATCGCTATTGTACTTGACCATTACCTCGAAGGTGTACTGCTTGGGAAGCAGGAAGCTGTTGCTGGAGTAAAGCAGGTACATCAGCTTACTGTTGCCCGACTGTCCGTTATCCCTGCTGTACTCGTTGTACATTGCCGTAACGTTGTTGTTTGTTCTAAACCACTTAACTGGACTTAGGTTGGCGCTTACGTTGAGCGTTATGCTGCTTAATCCTTTAAGGTTGCGCTCAACAATTTTGGTTGCCGTAGTAGGTTGAGCGTTGCCGTTGGTGGGCTTGCTAATCTCAATAATTTCGGCTACCTGCATTTGAACATCCTTGGTGTAGGAGTAACCTAGGCTGGTAAATATGGTGTTTTTCCAGGCATGGTTAACCTCAATGTTGTCGGTGTACTGTGGTTTCAGGTAAGGGTTACCTTCCTGAAAGGCGTACTCGTCAACTCTGAAAATAAAGGGGTTTAACTTTTTGTAGTTGGGGCGGTCGATACGTCTGGTGTAGCTCAAGCCTACCGAGTTGCTCTCGTTAATGGCCTTCTGTGCAAAGAAGGTGGGGAATAGGTCGAGGTACTTTTTATTTGTCGACTGGTTGATGGTGATGGATTGTCCCTTGCTATTGGTTTGTTCGGCACGTAATCCACCTTTAAGGCTCCATCCGTTTTTTTCGTAGGCAAGCGAGGTGTATGCTGCAAGAATATCCTCATCGTACTTAAAGTGGTTCGACTGCTCGTTATCTACCAGATACGATGCCGACGCGTGGTTGTACTTGGAGTACTGTAGGTCGTTGTCGCTGCTAATCGTGCTCCCCTTAATGCCCGTTTCGAGGATCATTTCCTTTGAGTAGGGATGGGTATAGTCGACTCTGAACGATTTAATGTAGATATTCGATGGAGTCTGGTTCATCAGCAGCTTCGAAGGCGAAAAGGTATCGCCATTAGGCTTAAAGTAGTAGGTCTTGGCGTCTTGGTTGCCGTTGTTCTCGTACTCCACGTAGTCAACATCTACATTTAAGGCGCGCCCGTTGGTGTCGATGCTCATTTTGTAGTTGGCATTTAGCGAGAGGTTGGTCGATGCCGATGTTTCAACGTTGTGCGTGTTGAGGTATTTGGCGAGGTCTCCGTTTCTTAAAAGCAAGTCGGTACGGGTGTTCATCTTGTCGGTGTCGTCGTATTTCGAACCGCGAGCAAGTACGCCAATGGTGTGGCGCTTGTTTACCTCGTAATCCATGCCTACACGATAGTTATAGCCATCGACATCGCCATGCCCCATCGAATTTTGGATGGTACGGGCGGTATCGGCATTCATTTTTCGGTCTATCAGTATGGTGTTTTTTCCGTATCCTTTTCGTCCATTAAGCGACCCAAAGGTGTTTAGCTTTCCCTTACGCATGTTTAGCGATAGCCCGGCGTTGCCACCTACCTTGTTGGTGATGGTTAGTCCGGCATTGGCCGTTCCGTTAACCCCTATCTTGTTGTTCTTTTTAATCTTAATGTTGATGATACCGGTATTACCCGCAGCTTCGTACCGGGCAGGGGGCGTGGTAATAAGCTCCACCTTTTCGATTTCGGAACCCTGAAGCGATTTGTGGTAGCTGGCCAGCTCCTGTCCCGACAGGTAGGGAGGCTTGTCGTTAATGGTAACCATAATGCCATCCTTGC
>CAXYUU010000474.1:0-2869 GCA_964292015.1 uncultured Acetobacteroides sp. | reverse complement strand
ATTGGATTCATATTTAGATTCCGGGACAAGCCCGGAATGACAGCGCTGATAGAGCCCCCGTTTGGCAGAGGCTCCAGCCTTCGCCTAACGAGGGGTGGTTTGTCTCGTCCTATAAAAGGTTGTCGGGTTATACAACCCCTCTTGCTACCGAGCAGTAATGGCCTTAAACAAAAGATCCCGAAGGCATCGCTACCTTCGGGATCAATCCTTTATACTAATTATTTAACAGATCGGTGATGTGGTTACTTGTTCGCTACGCCCTTCATGATAACGTCAACCTCGTTTTTCTGAGCAAGGAGCATGCTCGCAAACTTCTTGATATCATCGGTGGAGATTGCCTTAATCTTAGCATCGTAGCCATTTTGGCTATCAAGTCCCCTGGTATAGTAGTCGTCGATAGCGCTTAACCAGTGGCTATTGTTGCGCTGAGCTTCGGTATAGCTCTTCAGCATAAACTCCTTTACCTTGTTTAGATTTTCGGTGCTAGGCCCATCGGTTGCCACTTCGGTCATACCCTGCTTTACCTTGCCAAGTAGCTTGTCGATAAGCTTAGGATCGGTATCGAATGAAATATAATTTGTTAAAATTAAATTACGCTATCGATTTAATCGGTTTGGTATGCTAGTATATCGCCAGGCTGACAGCCAAGCTCGTTGCAAAGCAGCTCCAAGGTGCTAAACCGGATGGCCTTGGCCTTACCCGTTTTTAGGATGGAGAGGTTTGCCGGTGTAATGCCCACCCTTTCGGAGAGCTCGCCCAGCGAAATTTTCCGCTTGGCCATCATTACATCAAGGTTTACTATAATTGGCATGCTAGATCGTTAGTTCTTGTTCTTCGCGAATACGGTTGGCTACAACGTGTACCTCGGCAAATACTAGCATCATCAGCCCTATAATTAGGGTGGTAGACCAGTAGCTTACCGTTATTTCGTAGGCTGGTATCGTAATGCAGTGGTTTAGGTAGCGTGCTTCCACCAGCCGCAATCCTACTGATATGAGTCCCTTTGCTAGAAGAAGGAGCCCGATACCTCTGATTCGCCGAATATTCTTTACCGTGAGTATCTCGCCCCGGCTAAATGCGGTTGTCGTTTTCCAGATAAGAATAATGAGCAGCACGAGCACAGCAAGTGATGCGGAGCATAGCAAAATATTGGCAATGGTGCTGTACGGATTATACGGGGCATCAATCAACGTGAGCTGTGCCTCGTTTATCGCCAAGATTCCGCTGGTCTTTTGATTTCCAGCAATAGGTTGCCCTAAACCTCCATCAACCAGCTTTAAGCTTACCAGGTGAAACGAGGCCTCTACAGAATGCTCAATCTTATACTCCCCAATCTTCCATCCCGATTGGAATCCGCTAATAATGGTTTGTGAAAACGAAAAGATGAGCAGCAGCGCAATAATAATGTTGAGTGCTTTTATCCGAAGGAGTAAGTTCTTATCCATAAACGATACTTAATTATCGAAATTCGATATGCGAATATATACTTTTAATTGGTTTGCAAACTAACAATTAATTTATTTCTAACAAATATAGTAGTTGATAATTTCTAAGGGCAGATAATTTTCATTCATACTATAGGTATAGTATGAATGAGCTAGATAAGGCTGAACTTATCTTGTAGAGTTCCAAAGTAGCTGCGCGAAATGCTAAAATCGACGTTTATGTCAAACGGAGGGTAAAGAATGCACTGTTTACAATTTATGGCAGCTAGGTAGCCGATATTGATAATCTGCTGCTGGTTGATTTGGACAAAGGAGAGGGAGTACTTTAGGATATCCTTTGCGTTGGTATTACGTTTCAGCCATACCTGGCTTTGATCGCTCAGTAGAGCAGCCCATTGCTTACGATCGTTATGGTATGTAAAATAGCCTATTTGCTGTACTTGAAGTACTTGAAAGCCAGTGATGGTGGCTACCATAAATGCCGTATCAGATGGTAGTAGCGGGGTAAGAGAGTTTTGAAAGGTTGTGTTGATCGGCTTCTTCTTGGTGTAATTAAAAAAACGTTCCATAACCAGCTTGAGATCCGCCTTTTCTATTGGTTTAAGTAGGTAATCGAATGCCGAAGAGCGTAACGCATCCAGTAGGTACCTATTGTAGGCTGTGTAGAATACAACCTGCATGGGCCATGTTATCTGTTCGTGTATTTCACGAAGCAGCTCAACTCCCGTTTTACCTGGCATCTCGACATCTAAGAAAAGTAAGTCTGGCCGCTGTGCTATTAGCATCTTCTTCCCTGCATTCGGATTTAGTGCCTCACCTGCAATCTGAATGTTTGGATATGATGAAAGGGATTCCTTCAGAACTTTTATGCAGAAATCATCATCATCAACAATTACAATATTGAAACATCTCATTTTCTTATTGTTTTCTCCTTTAGTACAGAATGTATAGTTCGTAAGTATATATAAACAGGTAACCATCTGATGCATATTCCACCTCTGCTACACCTCGTACGAGTAGCTGAAGGGTATAAGTATGTCGACTCCTGTCCCTCCCAATTTCTCCTGGGTTAAGCTGGATATCGAAAAGGTTATCTGTTCCTTATTCTTCGCATTGAGCAGCTGAATGGTTTGGTATATAACCTTAAGCCCCGTGCCTGTTCCCCTACTATTGGGGACGGAGGGATGGTAGCCCGAACCGTTATCCATTATGCTAATTGCAATATTTTTCTCCCTCTTTTTCACCGAAACATGTAGTTCTTTTATACCCTCCTTACCTCGTAAGGCATGCTTAATGGCATTTTCTACCGGAATTTGTACAATCATCGAAGGAACCAAAAATTTCTCATAGTCAATGGCACCATCCATATCCCATGTAAGGTTAAAGCTATCGCCGAAGCTCTTTGTCTCCAAACTAATAAATGT
>CAXYUU010000473.1:0-2890 GCA_964292015.1 uncultured Acetobacteroides sp. | reverse complement strand
ACAAAGGCTATTGCAAAAAAATTAGATGAAGGAGTTAAGAAGGGTATAATTTGGCACACGCAAGGGAGTGGTAAAACGGCATTAACCTACTACAATGTTAAGCATTTAACCGACTACTTTCAAAAAAAGACTATAATACCCAAATTCTACTTTATTGTAGACCGTCTGGATTTGCTTACACAGGCAAAACGTGAATTTGCAGGTAGAGGGTTGGTGGTGCATACCGTAAATTCGAGGGATGAATTTGCAAGAGAAATTAAGAAAACAACCGCCATCCATAACAACTCGGGAAGAGCCGAAATTACGGTTGTGAACATCCAAAAGTTTATGGATGATCCAGATGTAGTTTCAAAGAAGGACTACGATGTGAATATACAACGAGTTTACTTTTTGGACGAAGTGCATCGAAGCTACAATCCTAATGGAAGCTTTCTTGCGAACCTTAAAGAATCGGATCCCAATTCAATTAAAATAGGGCTAACCGGAACACCCTTACTAGGCAATGATTATAAATCTCGTGCGCTGTTTGGTAACTATATTCACAAGTACTACTATAATGCCTCAATTGCAGATGGCTATACATTGCGTTTAATACGAGAAGAGATTTCGACGAACTACAAGATGGTGCTCGAAAAGGCACTTGATGAGGTAGAGATACTGAAGGGAGACGTAGATAAAAGAATAATCTTTGCCCATCCCAGGTTTGTTGAGCCAATGCTCGACTATATAGTTGAAGATTTTGAAAATAGCCGTTTGACGCTCAACGATTCGACCATTGGTGGTATGGTAGTTTGTGACAGTTCCGAGCAGGCGAAAATGCTTTTTAAAATTTTCAACGAAAAATTTGCTTCGAGTGCTGAGCTGAAGGAAGAGGTGTCATTTGCTGCTGAACCTAAAATTTTGTACAAAAAAAGTAAAAAGGAAGTCTATAAGGTCAAAACGGCCGCATTGATATTGCACGATATCGGGACAAAAGATGACAGAAAGGATTTTGTTGAAGATTTTAAGGAAGGAAAAATAGACATCCTGTTTGTTTACAACATGCTTCTAACAGGATTCGATGCTAAAAGGCTAAAGAAGCTATACTTAGGTCGCGTAATAAAAAAGCATAATTTACTGCAAACGCTTACTCGGGTTAATCGTACCTATAAGGATTTTAAGTATGGATATGTGGTTGACTTTGCCGATATCCGAAAAGAGTTTGATGCTACCAATAAGGCGTACTTCGATGAGCTGCAGCTAGAACTGGGCGATGAAATGGAGCACTATTCTAATTTATTCAAATCGAAAGAGGAGATTGAAGAAGAAATCGCAGAGATTAAAGAGTTGCTATTTCATTTCGATACCACAAATGCCGAACTATTCTCGCAGCAGATTAGTCAAATAAGCGATGTTAAGCAAATGCAGAACATTGTAAAGGCTTTAGGTAATGCGCGTAGCCTTTACAACCTTATTCGACTTTTTGGACATTACGACTTGCTGGATAAGGTCGATTTTCAAAAGTTGAACCAGCTATACAAGGAAGCCAATAACCATCTCGATCTACTGCATTTAAAAGAAAGTATAGAGCATAATGTCGACACAACCAACTTGCTGAATATAGCATTGGAGGATGTGCTGTTTATGTTTACCAAAATATCGGAAGAGGAGCTGGTAATTGCCGATCAGCTCAAGGATACGCTGCGCAAGACTCGCGAAGCATTGGCAAACAACTTCGATAAAAAGGATCCCCATTTTGTAACGCTAAGAGAGGAGCTTGAGCGGCTATTTAAGAACAAGAAGCTTAATGAAGTTACGCAGGATGAGATGAAGGCAAATATCGATAGCCTGCGTAAGATTCATGAGAAGATTAAGGAGCTAAACAGGTTGAATAACCTGTTGAAGGATAAGTACCAAAAGGATGAAAAGTATGTTCGTATTCATAAACGGTTAAACGAGAAGGCTAATGGTTCACAGCGAGAAAGCCAGCTGTTTGAAGCGTTGCAAAGTATTAAAGGTGTAGCCGACGAAACTGTTTTACAGAATACGCGCATTCTGAACAACGAAAGCTATTTTGAACAGCTGATGATAAAGCTGGTGATCGACCAATTTGTGAAAGAAAATAATATAAAGTTGAATCCAGAAAGCATAAAATTCATTAATCGTTTGGTTGTGAAGGAGTACATGAACGAATTTAATGGTGTTTCTGCCTAAATGTCCTGTAAGGGAATTTAGTTTGGGTAAATGAGCTAATTTAATGATTGCTAAATGCCCTGTAAGGGCATTAGCATTAGCATAGGGCACCGCCCTATGAATTATAATGGAGTAGTCAACACGCCCCATTGGGGCAAAAGCAATATAACCATGCCACAGTCATTATCGCAAGTGTATGTTCATATCATATTTAGCACCAAGCATAGGCACAACCTAATTGACGAGGAAGTTGAAGCTAGGCTGTTCGAATATATTGGTGGTGTATGTAAGGGGCTAGAGTGCAATCCAATTAAAGTGGGGGGATACCGAAATCATATCCATATCCTATGTACCCTGTCTAAAAAAGTAACTCAAATAAAGCTTTTGGAGGAAGTTAAGAAGCAGTCGTCTAAATGGATAAAAACGCAGAATGCTAGGTACAACAATTTCTACTGGCAAGATGGGTATGGAATTTTTTCGGTCAACAGAACCGAGGTAGATACGGTGGTCAGCTACATTTTAAATCAAAAACAGCATCACGAGAAAAGGAATTTCGAGGAGGAGTATAGGGCATTCCTAACCAAATATTCCATTGAATACGACGAACGGTACGTGTGTGATTAGGCTTACGCCCCTACAAGGCTAGGGGAAACAACCGTAACATTCGAAACCATTTCTCATTGTTTGTTGCCGTTCATTTGACAGGGCGTTGCCCTGT
>CAXYUU010000472.1:0-2899 GCA_964292015.1 uncultured Acetobacteroides sp. | reverse complement strand
TCCCTGGCTAGTAAAAAGTCACAGAGCCAAATACAACTAGCTACAAGGCACAATAAGCGAATCGGAGTCTGGCGTATGTACCAATACTCTTCTCCTCCCTGTCCTGCGATCTCAAGAAGAATACCTCCCCTGTTGGTATCATAGTGCCCATTGTGTTGGAAATAACAAGTAGCAAAATATCTAGAGGTATAGGTATTGAAAAAATGCGGTTGCCTTTGCCCAACCAGCGCTAAAAGACGAGTACACCACTACTAGAAGGAGTCCAAGTTGGTTAAACCAGCTGCACAACTCTAGCACCCTACTCCCCCGCCAACCAGTATCGTTAGGTTAAGCGCGGAGATCTATCCCCGCTACCATTCCGAAGGAGAATTCTTTAACTTGAATTGTTGCCCGATAAGCCCCATCTTTGGTTCGTGGAGATAGCCTAATGTATAGTTTACCCTTATGGCAACTTTGTCTGGCTCCCATTTATAACCACCACCTTATAATCAGCCTCCATTGTACCATGTACGACATCCTTCTATTCAATCCTTTATAGCAACAGGCTGTACCGATTGACCTATACTGCGTATCTATACAATGTTGGAGTGGTTTTAAGCGATAACGGGTCTCCTTCTGCCTATTCAAAGTTTAATTTTCACTCCATAAAGTATCCATTTTAAGCTGCTGGGCTAGCCTTTTACGGTTAAGGATCAACCTTCCGTTATGGCTAGTAAACTTTCTATTTTACCAGGTATTCGTTACGTAGTAACAAGCTTACTTATAGCTAGGTAAAGTATACTTTTCATCGCTATAAGTAAGATTGTTACTATTTCAAGTAAACTTTCTAGCATTATAAGTTTACTTTCTACTACTACAAGTTTACTTTCTACTACTGCAAGTAACCTTTTTACTACTGCAAGTAACCTTTCTACTACTGCAAGTAACCTTTCTACTACTGCAATTACCCTTTCTACTATTACGAGTAACCTTTCTACTACTGCAAGTTTTCTTTCTACTACTAAAAGGAAACTTGTCATATTACAAAGTATGCTCTTCGTCATTACAAGAGGAGTCATTCCAATGGAGAGCCTACCCATTATTCCGCCAAACAGGTACGATGTTGCTACAAATTGCACCCATGCCAGAACAAATCGAACCCAACACAGTATAGAGCGATAAATAGGAAGGTTGTTCGTATGTAATAAATCGTGTAGCAGCTGTACTAGCTATGGAGACTGGCTGGATACCGTTTTATAGCTAGCATCCGGTTCAACAGGTTTCCCTCATTGCCTCAAATAGCCATCGCGGCAGCTATTGGGTGAAATTGGCATCCGAATTGTGCCGTTTTATAAAAAACTGTTTTGTCTATATTGATTTTTTGCAAATTTCTTTTTATCTATGTACTAACTATATCGATAAATAAAACTCAACGAAAATCGGCAGCTACCCTACCGGTTTTGCAAATCTTTCACCAAGTAAACAAGTAACCCAATGGCGACAGATACCCGAATTCCCCGAATTTACAAAGAGTATAACAGCTACATCATCGGCACATCATCCTACCTACAGGAGGGTACCCCTATCACCCATGCTACCCGACTCGGACTCCTGGCCGGAGAAGATGCCAAATGGATAGAATTTGCAGCCCAATGGAGGTCGCTATATATCCTGTACTGCGACAAGAAGAAAAGCCGTACCACGGTGATAAAAGACCAAATGCGTAAGATTATTTACGACACCGTTGACTACGACCGCAAAAATAATTTCCTCGAACGGATTGCTGCCTCGCCAAACGTAACCACGCCCGATCTTTTGATCTTCAATATAAAAAAAGGCTCGCTAAGAAAGAAAGGTTGCTCCATACCGAACACCCCCATTTCAGAGATCGTATCGGCAACTCTAAATCCCATAGGGGGTGGCTCGTTTACCATAAAATGCTGCTGCAGTACGCGGCAACGTGCAGCCATTTTCGAACCGGCCAACTGCGTTCAGTTCCGCTACCAGGTTGGCACCACACCTCCCCTATCGGCCGATGCCGAAATATTAACTATGGATATCTCCACAAAAGCGTTGTTTGTCTTACAGCTGGGACCAAGCTGCACAGGCAAGTACCTGTACATCTACTTCCGCTGGCACAACACCAAGCACCCCAAACTGGCAGGGCCTTGGAGTACCATGCAAACCTCCCTAATCCTTTAGAATTTGGTGAATATAGAGCCGCATAACGTAAGGGTGAACCGATTGCCGGGAATAAAAACCCAACACAACCGTTCGGCTGTAGAAATAAAAGGGGAATCTGATATAGAAGAAATACCAAATAGTAAAATGTTAATTGGAAACGAAGAATCCTGAATAGATCAACATAAATAGTCGTAGGTAATGCGGTTTTGACAGCAAGGAATCCCGAAGGGATTCAATACGAATAGCCACAGGTGAAACCTGTGGAACGCAGGAAACGGGAAGCAACAGTTCGATGAAGTTGGAGTACAAGTGCAACAAACGTGATTGTCGAGAATAGGAACCCAACACAACCATTTGGCTGCAGAAATAAAAGGAGACTCCTATATAAAAGAACTATCGAATAGCAAAACGTTCTTTGATAGCGAGGAATCCTGAAAGGATTCAATACGAATAGCCACAGGTGAAACCTGTGGAACACAGGAAACATCAACCACCAACCCCGAAAGGGGTTGAATAAAACGCCTAACCATGAGTACGTACACCCAAATTATCTACCAAATTGTGCTTAGCACCAAAGACAGGCTGCATACCCTATCGAAAGACAACAGACCAGAGCAGTAATAACAAACCGTTTATTGGTCGCAAAGAATCCTGAAAGGATTCAATACGAATAGCCGCAAGTAATGCTGTTTTGGCAACGAAGAATCCCGAAGGGATTTAATACGAATAGCCACAG
>CAXYUU010000471.1:0-2904 GCA_964292015.1 uncultured Acetobacteroides sp. | reverse complement strand
AGGGAAAAGGAGGAGGTTTTCAAGGTTTGGCCCCCCCTTCCTTTAGGGGAAGAGGGCCAACCGAAAGGACACCCCCCGACCGAGAGCCCGCCGAGCGGCAGCCAACAGGTGGCGGCAGCAGGCTGTTGCTACCTGTTGGCTGGCCCGGCAAGCGGCGCTACTCGTTGGCCAGCATCCAAACCGTGTGGAAGGCAAAGCTCGATATTCGGGTCAACCGAGGATAGCAAATCTTACTGGCCTCATCGGCAGGGGTATGGTAGTCGGGGTGTTCGCCGGTGGTGAGCACAACGGCAGGCACCCCTTTCTTTACAAAAAAATAATGGTCCGAGCCGTACGTCCACCTCTCCTTTTCCTTTGCCGAAATGGGGCTGTCGATATCGATACCGGCCATACTGCCGCTTTGGTGCAGCAGCGGGCTTACGCTGGCAGCCGGTTTGCCAAGCACCAGGGAGTAAACGTACATGCTGGTATCGGAATGCGACTTACAGGTGCGCCCCACCATATCGAGGTTTACCACCAGCTTGGTTTGGTTCAACGGAAAAATAGGATGGCGTACCATATACCTCGATCCAATAAGCCCCATCTCCTCGGCGGTAAACGCAACGATGATAACGGTTCGCCGAGGAGCACGCCCCTCCTTTTTGGCCTGAGCCAGCAGGCGGGCAACTTCCAAAATGGCGGAGGTTCCAGACGCATTATCGTCGGCACCGTTGAAAATAGTATCGGGCTTGCTGCCGGCCCGGGCTACCTTGGGGGGCTTAATGCCAAGATGATCGTAGTGGGCGCACAGGATTACCGCCTCCTCCTTTTTGCTGGTTCCCTCGATGATACCCACCACGTTTTCGCTACGCGTTTGCACGAGCGAGTCGGGCAGGTAGAAACCCTTCATCACCAGCTCCCTTCCGGCCGATGAGCTACCCGTACGCAGCTTCCCTTCGGGGATGCTCCTTCCAAATAGCTTACTTAAAAAAGGCCGGTTAATTAAAATAATGTTGAGGTTGGGATGCTTCTGAAGAAAGGGCAACACCTTCGCGTAGTAGTAATTTGCCCCAACATCCGTGGGCGAAGTAGTCTCGGTTTCCAACTCGTCGGTATAGTAATTCGATAGCGAAAATTGAAACCTGTCGTAGCTAAACTTCTTAAGCGAGCTGTCGGGCAGCACAAAAAAAAGGTACCTGCTGGTATCCATCCGACCCGCACGCCCGGCCATGGCGAGAACCTCGTCGAGCGATTGGGCAAAGGCCACAGCGGCATAATTCGTAGAACGGGAGCCAGGGTGGTGGCTGCCCGTGTAGGGTGTTATGGACGTATTGCCAAACCCACGTCGCGATAGAATTATAAAATCATCGCTGGGAAATCGAAGCGATTTAGGCCCTCCCTTTATTTGCAGACCAATGTCGGTTGTATTAAAACATCGGATGGGCACTTTTACGGATACAAAAGGCTGGTAGTAGGCATTGCCCCCCTCCTTGCCGATAGGCATTAGCCCCCACTTGCTAAACAGCTGGGCGATATACGCTGCCGCCATTTTCTGACCTTCGGTTCCGGTTTTACGCCCTTTTAGGCTGTCGGATGCCAAAAAGGAGAGGTGCTTTTTAAGGCTGTCGGCCGATGCCCTAAATGCCGGAAGTGTCTCCTGTGCAGCGCTACAGTAGGCAATGGAGACTAGTAGAGTTAACGTAATAATTTTTTTCATAGGATGATTTTTCGTAAATATAGATGAATAGCGGGCTGGTGGTTCTCGCAAGGGGTAGAAATACAACCGGGATAACAGCGCAAAAGGTTACATCGCCCCTACGGCAGGTTCCACACACCCCCCCCCCAGCCTTGGTACCGCTTTTATGCCGGAAAACAATCCACCCCGAGCTTGCTATCCCCCCGTCAAAAACAAGGAACCTTGCCCAGCCTCCATCCCAACCCCCACAACCCGTTAAGGCGTATTGGCACCCACCAAGCTCCACCATAAAATGCTACCTTTACGCCCTTCATATAAAATAAACTAATGAAAAAGCATCTACTCCTACTGATGATGGCGGCAAGCATGCTGGCATCGTGCTCGAAAGACGAAGACGCAAACGTAATCGACGAAAAACAACCCACAACAACCCTTACAGCGAAAGACATTGTTGGCACATGGTCGTTTATAAACCCCACCGCTGCCGAAATTGTCATTAAGGGTACCAACTCCTCCTTGGTAAACCAAACCAAGAAAGACCTTATCGGTCAGCTAGCCGACAACACGACAAGTACAATTGTGGTTACCTACAAAAGCGACATGACCTGCGTTGCAGTCGACAATTCCGACGGAGAAGTCAACAACTTCAAGGGCACCTACAGCATAGTAAAAGGTCGCCTACAGACAACTCTTATGTGTGACGGGGAGGAATTCGAGATTAGAGGAATGCTCGAAAAAAAGGGAGCCACCATTTACATTAACTCCGACAAGCAGGCTTTCCTTGATTACTTCAACCGCAAACTCCTAACCGACAAAACGCTCACCAGCACAGATAAAGCTGATCTACTATCGACGATCGCAAACACGAAATCAGGTATTTCGGAAATACGCTACGCCATTAAGATGGTTAAGAAGTAAAACATACAGACATCACCAATACCGAAAGGGGAGCTGTTGGCTCCCCTTTTTGCGTAACCACCTTTTCTTTTTTGATGGTCGTCCAGCCAAATGACGCTGCCCAAACAGGCAACCCGTCCCCCACCAAAAGCCCCGAATATCGACAGCCCCAAGGTGACCTTTGAGGTGTAGAGTAGGCTGTAGCATACGCTACGGCCGCTTCCAAAAATTCGTTCAAAAAACCATCAATTCTCCTTTCCACAACAACCATCCATACCCATTTATTAGTATATTTAAAACCCTAACTAATACCTTAAATATGCCTACCTCCC
>CAXYUU010000470.1:0-2905 GCA_964292015.1 uncultured Acetobacteroides sp. | reverse complement strand
AATATTTCTTAACGCTACATACGGCAGAGGAGAATGGGTAAAAGCATATCATCAAAAGCAAATCTACTTAAACCGTACGTTAATTGAGGATTCTAACCTTAAGTTAAATGAAGTACAGGCAAAAGCGGCGACCTTTATGAAGCAATTTTCTGGAGTTGCTCAAGCGATTCCTGCATCGGTATTAGAATACACCAGCTTTACAGATGGTATTATGCAAAAGGTTCAAAACTCCTTCTACTCTCAACGATCGGGAGATATTGTTATCAATCTACAACCAGGTTGGGTAGATGATGATGAAGAGGCCACTTCTAGCAATTCGCCTTACAACTACGACACACATGTTCCGCTAATTTGGTATGGATGGAAGATAAAACGCGAAAATATATCAAGCAAAGTCGATCCGATTGACATTGCTCCAACTATTGCCAACTTACTAGACATCTCGTGGCCAAACGCTGCGTCGGGAAGACCGATTGAAGAGTTAACAAAATAAGTAGAGGAGTTTTTAAAACTCCTCTCTATTTCCCCATTTTCTAATTATATCTGCAAAGCGGTTTATCAAGCCTAACTCCTCTTCGAAGGCAGTCCCCACAACCACAATATCAGCACCAGCATCAAGCACATCAAAAAGATTTTCTTCTGTTTTAATGCCACCTCCAACCATAATCGGTAAATTTATATTCTTCTTCACCAAACGAATTACATCTTTAGGTACATGGTTTAATGCGCCACTTCCTGCTTCAAGATAAATCATTTTAAAGCCTAAAAGTTGAGCAGCTGCAGCAGTTGCAAGTGCAATATCTGGCTTATTTGCAGGAATAGGCATAGTATTACTCATATACTCTACCGAAGTAGTTTTCCCTCCATCAACTAAAATATATGCTGTAGATATAACCTCCACTCCGCTTTTCATAATAGGAATCGCCGCATGAACTTGATTCCCGATTAAAAAATCAGGATTCCGACCTGAAAGAAGCGATAAAAAAAGAATCGCATCGGCTTTGGGAGTGAAATGTGAAGACAACCCAGGAAAAATAACTACAGGCTTATCTGTAGCCTGTTTTAACGCAACCACAATATCCTCAATACTCGAAAAAATTAAACTTCCTCCAACTAAGATAATATCAACCTTAGAATTCAACAGGTAATGAATTAACTCGTCAAGTTTGGATGAACCATCAACTTTGTCTGGATCAACTAGCAACGCAAGAATTGGCCTATGCTTTACAGTACTCTGTATGTACTTAAATACTTCCATAATCCCCCCAAACAACAGCATGGTTATTAAATACTGAGAACTTAAACGAAGCAGTTGTATCTAATGGATTAAAAATCACAGACACTTCTCCATCCGAAAAGTCATCATTTACAACTACCCTCTTAATGGATATGTCACGAATAAAATCAACTTCAAAACAATTAGCTGCTTTATAAGCAGCCTCCTTTGCACACCAAATAATGGGCAAGTACTGACTTTCGTCAAGTCCTTTCGCGACAAATACCTCTGCATCTTTTTCAGATACAAATTTATGCTTCACTTTCGAATAATTGCGTGTAAGACTATCAATATCTACCCCTAAAAGATTATTATTTCCAACTGCAATCGCAGCAAATTTATCTGAATGCGAAATTGATAAAAAAGCACCTTGATTCGCTAATAGAGGTCGTCCAAATTCATTATAGCTAATTAACACCTTTTGCCCCAAAATATGATTGGCAAGAACCCTTACAGCTAGCCATTGACGCTTTCGCGATTCAGCTCTAAAACGATCATATTGTTCAATTTCATCCGAAGTTAACTCTGCTCTATTCAACAAGAAAGATATATCTTCAGAAATCTCCCACACATAAACAGAAAGTATATCGCTTTTACTTATGAAGGTAATTGCCATTTTACTTCTTCCAATTAAAGGTATCGACTAATCTAACAATGTCTTTTCTGAAATAGGCAACTACGGGTGCCAAAGAATCCTTATTAGGACGATTATAAAAGTAGAGCGCTCCTCTAATAAAGTTTTTAGAACTATCGGTGAGATAAAACTGCATCGCACTTGCTGCGTTACCCTCAATGTCGTAAAGAGTTCCGTACACTTTGCGTTCGGGAGAACTATAAACAGTTTCGAGTATTGCATCAGCCTTCACAGTATGCTTGTAAACAAACGTATGTACATCTTCTAGCAACGTTGGCAGATTATTATTTACTCGCTTATAGCTAATATGTAGCATTGCATGATACCCTTTAAAGTTTATATTAACCCAGTAGGGCTCTGCATTTCTTTCAAAATCGGGTATAATATTTGAATAGTTAGGATACTCAAAACTGTATGGAAAACCAGTAGAATCGAAAACGGCATAAGCCTTTTTTGGCATCTCTATTCTAAAATATCCACGAGGCTTAGGCGTGTTATTTCTACCACACGAAGCCATAACGACCAAGACCATACTCAAAAATAGAGCAATATATAAACCTGAGCATTTACTCCTCATCATTTTCAATCTGAATTGTGACTTTAATTTTTTTTATTCTCCGCTTTTCTATAGAATCTACCTTAAAAGTAAATTGTCCAAGAACAAGTTCCTCTCCCTTTTGTAGGAAATCACCCTTAATTTCTAGCAGTAACCCCGCTAACGTTTCTGCTTCCCCCCTAACCTCTTCAAAAACATCATCAGACTCGCCTAATACCCTAACAAAATCATTCAGTAAAGTCTTTCCTTCAAACAGATAGCTATTACTATCTAATTTTGTATAATTAGTCTCTTTATCGAAATCCGACTCATCAGAAATTTCACCAACGATTTCCTCAAGAATATCCTCTAACGAAACAATACCGCAAGTTCCCCCATACTCATCAACCACTACTGCAAGATGAATCTTTTTAACTTGAAATTCCTCTAACAAATCGTT